>PWUP01000215.1 GCA_003562535.1 Gammaproteobacteria bacterium
CGCGGCAGGGCTTGGTATTCGACGGCGGATCGAAGCCGTGGTGGACGTGGTCAATCGTGGGGCACCCGTGGAACGAATACCTGCCGAGCTACGTGGTCCACGACCAGCAGTGTGATGACATCAAGATTGCGATGGAACTCGGGGCGATCAGCACTGACGTTGCACGGCAACACCGGCTGATTTCGGACGACCTTTTCCGTGAGGGCATGTTCTGGCTGAAGCGCAACAAGCTGAACTGGGCGGGATCTTGGGTGCGGCGGCTGGAAGTGCAGGTAAAGTATTTGGCTGTGCGTTTACACGCGTGGCGAACCTTGGGGATATGGTGATATGACAAGCAAGCATCGCAGAGCAATCGAACGTGTAAGAGAGTACCTACTTCAATCCCAGATTGACGAAGACCGCAAGGACGTGCTTCAGGTCTTGTTGGAAAGAGCGGAAGAAGCTGCCAACGGCTGCGACACCGAGCGCAAGATTCAGTTGTTGTCTGAGGTTTTGCACATGTACGTGATTGATCATGTTCGCGAGACCATACGCTCTCCGCTGCGTTACCGAGAGCTTGCCATGCTTTGCATAGAGGCCCACGTAGACGAGGCACACAGGAAGCCCGTCACGCTCCGTGAGGCGTTGGTCCAGAGCGTGACGGGTTGTCCTTATGCTGCTGCTGCTGTTGCTATTGTCTGGCTTGTGTTGACTCACATGGGGTGAGGGCGGGTGGCGTCCACTCCCCCCTCGAGTCGTGGATATCGTTGCCAGCAAAAATTGTTGTCAAGCCGATTCCCTGCCGACATTTCCCTTGTCGCATATCAGGCTGTTGGGTTCAGATGATAACTCTGCAATCCTGGCGCGTATCATACGCCTGACCTCTGCCCGAGCTTCAGCCGCGCCATCCATGCGTTCGCTGCAAACAGCAGCGCCCGGCGTCTCTTGGCATTTTCTTAGTAGTCTTTTCAGTTCTTTAATCGCTTCCGTTCTCATGTTCTCCTTTCCGCCTGATTGGAAAACCCAACCAGGCACTGGAGGCGACGGACTACCGCGCCTCATTGCTATCGTTGGCCTGTAATGCGATACGCGCACGCTGGCCTCCATCCCTTTCAATCGGGGAAGGCTCCGGGTCGTACTGTGCGGCGAAACCCGTGGACGGGGTTCGCCAGTTGGACGGCGTGGCGTAGAAGGCCAGAGCATCGGCCAACAACGAAATGCAGGGTACAGTTGCCCCGCCGTCGGTTTTCTCGTTATTCATTCGTTCCTTTCCGGGGCAACTGCCCCTGATTTCCAGCGCCGACTCAAGCATGGCGGCAACCGACGCCAGCAGATAATCGACAACCTCTTTGCCGTCTTTGACGGGCTCGCCGCTGTAGACGTATAGCGTATTGCTCACTGCCTCCTGCCATATGTCGCCACGTTGACACACTGGACAGCGAACAAGTCCTTCGACCGTACAACCAGAAGCCGGTTTAGCGTTATCAGACATTTGAACTCTCTTTCCCCGGCTTCTGTTTGCCGGTCAAGTTTGCGTTGGGGCGACGGGTGCCAGCGCGACACCCGCCGCCGTTGGTTTTCCTACGCTTCTTCGTAGTTCTTGGCGAAGAAGTCTTTCGCGACGTACCACTGATCGGCGTGGTTAGCGGCGTTCCGGGCAATCATACCACCTTCCTCTGGCGTATCTTCCGGCGACACGGATATGCCCGTCAGGTCTTCTCCAGGAACGTACGGACGCATTTCCTGGACTGCTGTTTTCCGATACTCTTTCCACATAGTCTCAGTCTCCTATGCCCGTAGTTTAGTATGTACCTGTTGAGGACGGGCAGCCCCAACAAATACATGCACGGGACGGCTATTCGCCGCCCGTGATATTGGTGTTCTGCCGCAGATGATGGGGAACAAGATCGCACGGCTTGCCGCATGAAAGGCACTCATACCAATGTGTGCCCTCATCACTTCCGGCAATTTTGACGCCGGAGCCACAACAGGAAGAGGCAGAACAACTGCGTGGAGCATATTCCGGCTCGTCGCCGGAAATGCTCACGCTGGCGTTGTGCATAGGCGTTACTTCGACCATCGTTTCCTCGCGCTCGCCGTCTAAGCAGTACCGCTTGAACACGCAGGCAGTCGCCACCTGGCTGTCGTCGTGCCACGCGATACCGTTCAGCGCATCGCCTATGGCTTTGAGAATGTTGTCGGCATCGGGCTTGCCGACGTGATGCAGAGCCGCCACCTTCTTCTTTTTCGTCCAGCTTTTGGGGATGGCGAACCAGCACCACACCGACAGCCTCAGCGGCAGGCCGGGCGGAAACGGTTTTCTCTCGGAATGTTCTCTCATATATGAGACTTTCACGAGGTTTTCGTAGTTGACGGTTTTTTTTGGCGTGTACATTCTGGCTTGTCCCGAGATTGTGGTAGCCTTTGGCCGTCCTTTTCCGACAGGCTTCCCTGGTACAGAGAATGTGATTGCGTCCATACTGCCTTGCAATCCCTCAATGCGTAATGCCGTTATCATTTCTGGTCTCCGTTGTCGTTGTCGCACACCGAGCTGTGTTGCTTACACCATGCGTCCGTGCTCCAATGCCGCAACGTTCGTATTCGCTTTAACGGCGTGCGCCACACAATCAGCCATGCAGCGTCGCCCCATCCGCTGACCTTGCGCCCGTACTCGCGAGCACACCGCTTGCAGCGTGTTGGCCCGCCAGGAACGAGGCATCCACAGTCTATGCACTCGCGCACTGTGCAGCCAAGCTCCGAAATGAATCCATCAATACGATCTGTCATTTCTGTTCTCCGTTGTTCTCGCTTGGTTTGTCAACACACCGCTGGCAGATAACGCAATCATCCGGCTTGCGGTACATCGGTATTAATTTTCCGGTTTCGTGAGCGCCGTCGGTTTCGAGTCCCCCGCAAGTCTCACAGGTTAAGATGTGGTTGCGGTCCCAGGCTCTCCTTAGCCCTGTTTTCGCTGTCATGTCAATCCTTTTTCCCGATGTGGAAGTCACACGGTGCGCCGCCGCAGCAGCTATCGCACGGCCCGTCCACAAACACGCCGGGCTCGCAGCCGTTTATTTCTCCGCCGCACGGATAAATGTCGCCGATTTTGCAAGCGCACTGGCTTTCGTAAAAAAGCCCGTCGTATCCGTGTCGTTTCAATCCATCTTCGATCAGTTCCATTAGGTTCATGTCATGTTTCCCCTTTGCTTTGCGTTTGCTTTGTCCCGGATTTGTGGCCGTCAAATGCCACAACTGCATATGCGCCGACGTGACGGACTCGCCACACTCGCTGTATCGCCCGATAAAGCAATCGGTGTACTCGTGCATGGTGTAATCGCCGCCCTTGTACCCTTCGAACGTCGCGCCCAGCGCCGATCTGGCGTTTTCGAGCATTGCGCCGAACGTGGTTTCTTCGACTGGGTTGAAGCCCAGGTTCTCGTAATGGCCCCGGTCGCTGTGGGGCGATCCGAACCCGTCTTTGACAACGGCTTCCGGGTCTTGTTTTTCAAGCCATTCGATTAACTGTTTCAAGTACATGTCGTTTCCTTTGCTTTGCTTTGATTTTCGTTTGCTTTTCGTTTGCTTTGCTTTGCTTAGCGTTTGCGCTGTCTGTGATAGGCCAAGCCCGCGCTTGCACGATTGGCCCTTGTGATTGTATGCCTTTATTTCAACGGCGTTTTAGGTGTATCTGTGGCGCGTTTAACTGCATGACCCTTTTGGCTTGCCAAGCTCCGGCGCTTCCAGTCGTCCAGCTTGCGCAGATTGCACCGCTGCGCCTGGGCTTCAAGCTCCCTGATCTTTGCCACAAGGTCCGTGACCGTCCTTTGCTGCCCGGCGTATATCGCGGCGAGCATTATGTTGACGGCGAGGCTTACCAGCAGCAGCGCCGCCAGCATGATTGTGATGGTCATGTCGTTTCCTTTTCGCTGTCGCATATCACGCTGTTCGGCCTCGAAAATATATCAATCAAAGTCTTGATAACTTTTGGGCGGTAGTACGTTGTTGACCGTTCGATGGTACGCATACCGCACTCACACTCTATCCACTCGTAGTAGTCAGACGCCCACCCCTCACAAGAATCAACGGTCTTTCGTTTTAATTCTGGCTTGCCGCCGCAATGCAAGCAAAGAGGCAGAACAAGCGGGTCGAGCGTACCCTTGCCCGCCGCGATGGTTTCTTGTTCATTCATAGCTTTTCTCCGGCGGGCAAGGTCCGCTCACCCGTAGCGTTCTGCGACGCAACAATCGCCGCGACCAGCAAAACGCAACTCGCGGGACGGTCGTCAAAGTCGATGTCGGGTTCCAGACCGATGCACCTGGCCGCTTTGCATTGATCCACCAATGAGGGCAAATCCTTGATGCTGTCGGACGGAAGAGGACAGCGCATATACGCGGTGTTTTTCATTTGGCTCATGTCGTTTGTCTTTCGCTTTGTGTTTTAAGCCGTCGAACCGCCCCGGCCTGTCGGTAGGCCGCACGGCTCATCATGCCGACGCGTTCAATCGTCATTCGGTCCGCTTTGTCGTATTCCAAACAAACCTTCAGCCACCGCTGCCCCATCGGGCACTGGCATATTGTCGAACACATGTACTCGCGGTCCAAAAGGTCAAGCACCTGCTCGTAGGTCTGGCATGTGCTGATGTCTGCATCAGGATACCAGTCAAGCCAGCCCTTGCGGCAATAGTCGCAATCCTCAACCGGCATGTTTTCGGCGTTGCGGATTGCCTTGCGGTGCGTCCATGTCGCAACCACAAGGTCCTTTGCGCAATCCGGCTTCTTCCAACTCTGCCCCGGCTCTTGCATCCACTTCAGGACGCGGCAAAGCTCGTCGTTGTCCCACTCATTCAGGTCTTCGTCGAACACCCGTTCCCACACCGGAACGTCAATCGCCATGCTGTGGACGCCGAACCGGGCTTTCAGGACTCTTGCCCATTGCGGGGTGTCGTGTTGTGCGACCGCTTGATTCTGTGTTGTGACTGGCATGTTATGAACCCTCCCTTGCCGTGAGATAGTCTTCCCATCCGCCGCGATTCAGCCATGTTGCGGGGTAGGGTATGTAGCTGCCGCCGTCCTTGGTCCATTCCTGCGATCCGGACTGAACCTTGATTTCCTCAACGAGGTCTGCAATCGGCGGCTTGTCTTTTGCTCGTTGAAATGCTTTCCATGCCGTTTTCTTTCCGACCTTTCTTGGGTAAGCATCCCAGAACTGGTTGAAGGCGTCCGAAAACTCCTCCCCCTTGGGGGGTTGGGGGGGTTGTTGTTTCTCTGATCCCTGATCTCTTTTCTCTGTTCCCAACTCCCTGTTCCCTGTTCCCTGTTCCCTGTTATTGCTCACTTGTAACTCACTTATAACTGAGTTATTACTTTCTTGTTTCTCAGTTTTCCATCGGCTACTCATGCCCTTCTTGCCGCCAGCAGACCTGCGCTTACGCAAGGCATCAATGCGCTCGAACTCATGGAAAAGGCGTTCGTTCCGCAACGCCCCAGGGATTCCATCGACAGGGTGAAAGCACTTGAGTATGCTACGCTTGGAATCGAGCCAACCCGGTCCTAGCCGTGAAAGCATGGCAAGGGCTTCGTCGTCGTCTGGGATGGTTTGGTTTTCGCTGTTCCACTGGTAGCACAGGAGCCTTATGTATGCCCCCTCTTGTGCTGGCGTCATTGTGGAAACGCGGCTTGACCCAAGCCAGTTGTTCGGATAGAAATTAAAGGACGGGGACTTCATTGCGTTGCGTTTCTCCGTTTCGGATTAAGTGTCTCGCCGTGATCCGGTATCCGTCCATCGTGGCGTATTCGATTTCCCTGCGTATTGCTTCTGCAATGATAGGCGGGATTTCGAGCACATCAGAGATTCGCCCTAGCAGGCGTTCGGTATGCCGGTTGGCACTCTGTTTCAGTTCATCTTTCATTTTGCCTTTCGCAAGCCGCCACTGGTGGCGACTGTCTATAACCTAGCACGGATGGGTGTTGATGTCAAGAGCCAAAATTCAATACGCCCTGAAGCATTCGATTGGCCGCAATCTCGCAGTAGCGTTCCTCTCGCTCGATCAGCACGGCCTTGCGTCCCAGGTCCTTCGCCGCCCTCCCAGTTGTGCCGCTTCCGGCGAACGGGTCGAGGATTGTCTGCACGTCCCCGGCAAGAGTGATGCACCATGTCATAAGGGCTAGGGGTTTTTGTGTAGGGTGTCCGACGCGCTCTTTGTTGGTTGCCGCAATCGGCCAGTCAAAAAAACGTGCATTCGCGTCAAACGACGTCCACGCAAGCTCCATGTTTGAAAGAGAAGGCGGAGCATCGCGTTTGATCCATGCAAGCCATCGGCGCGAAGGCCTAAGTGCGTAATAGTTGCCCCCCCAAATAACGGCATGTTCACAAACCGAAAGCGGCGATGAAAGGTCGGCAGTGTCGTTGTCCCATGATTCTGATCGCTGTTTGCGCGTATTCTTCGATTGATTACCCTTGCCCCAAACCGGGTCTTCTGCATATCTGGAACCATACGGCGGGTCCGTGAGCAGCAGGTCGAACCGGCCCAGCGTCGGCACAATCTCCCTGCAATCGCCACAATACAGCGTGACAGCTTCGTCTTGGTAGTATGGTTTCATTTACCAAACCCCCATCCCGATCCCGGCCAGCGCAACCATCGCCGCCACCCCGGCAATGATCGAGCACCACATCAGCGCCGTAAACAGGATGTCCGGCCAGTCCAGATCGTCGCGGTTCCAAGTGTTCATGTCGCGTCCTTTCGGGTTGCGCTGTCGCATATCACGCTGTTGGCAATATCAAACACACCCACCACAACACCCCTCTGGAATCTCTGCGTTGACCGCATCTTCAACCGCCTTCTTTTGCTCTTCCGGGAACCCCTTAGGCCAATCGCACACGGACCACGGCCCCGACTCAACGTGTTCCGACCACTCATCGTCAAACCAAACGCTACCGCCACTCGATAGGCAGTATGACGGGAACTCCCACCGTTTCCCGTCAACGGTGACGATCAACGTGCCGGAGCACAGGTTCGGATACGCGCCGTCATATTCAATCTTGATGTCCATGCTTCACCTCCAATTCCGAATTGCCAACAATCTGCTGCACGTTACTCGCTACCGCTCGAACGTGAGCAGTAGCGTTGGGGCTACTGGCCTTCGGGCTCACAAGGCAGTCGATGCGCTCTGCGGGTATGTCAACATAATCCACATAGCAGTTGCTTCCGCAACACCCGGTGGCTTCGTCTTGCGTAGCGTGGCCGGATTCAATAGACGGCCCTAACCCTCGGTCTTCACCGACCACAAGCCAAAGCCGAAGCTTGTCTGTTTTTGTGTCATCACACTCATCACAATCCCCGCACTCGCAGGGGCATTTGCAGCGGCCCTCGACAACCAAAGCATTGCAATCCAGGCACCACTCGATATCCCCTGTGCCATCGCACTGCAAGCACACCGGGGGCCGTGGACTGTATGGCCCATCCCATCCGTAGCCTGTGCCCTTGCATGACGGGCAATCTATTTTCTCTCGGTTCATCCCCCCTCCTTCCTGACCTTTTCTTCCATCGCCTCCCTGATCCACTCGGACCGGGTAATCCGTCGCCGCCAAGCGCAATCCGTAACGGCGGTCTTCATGTCCTCGTCCACACAAACCGCCAGCGTTTCGGCCCGGCGCTCGGAATCGTCTTCTATCTTTCGATATGCCATATCATCCATCCTCTCAAAAAGTGCCCCGCCTCTGCCGGAAAAACCTGCAATGACTGCGGGAACCACCCCGCGCAGGAAAAGGACCCGGCAGGGCGGGGCGTGTTAATCAATCAGCTTTGGGATACCAGACAATGGTCACTTGAGCTTCCTCAATGGTGAGGTTGAACTCGTCGGTCTCGCCCTTGTGGTTTTCCCTGTATTTCCCCAATGGGTATGACTCACCCAGCCTTTGAAAAAGGGCCATAGGGTAGTCGTACACAAATGTGTTCACTCTAGTGCTTGGTGTTTTCACGACACATCCTTTAGAACGGCAGGTCTTCAACATCACCGACGTTGTCGGCGGGAACCAAGTCGGCTCCGCTCACAGCGTTGGAGTCGAACGCCGTGTGCTTGGGCTTTTCTTCGGTGTTCCTCTCCTTGCTCGCTGACCTCTCCTTGAAGGCCAGGCTGACATCTGGGGCCTTGGAGTTTTCAGAATCGACTCTCCGCATCGACACCCAGTAGCTGCCGTATTCGGCGGCATCCACGCTGCCCGAAGCCATCAAGCCCTCGAACTTTGTGTCCTCGAACAGGCCAATCCTGATCACGAACGAGCCCTCCTTGTTGTTCAGGAAGGCTTCGTACTTCGGGCCTTTTTCACGCCCGGTCGGGATGACGTAGCCGTAGACCTTCATCCCGCCGATAAAGCCCTGTGCCTCGCCAACCTTGCGGGGGCTTAGCCACGCCGATACCCTGTTGTCATACTCATTTTTCTCGTCGCTCATTTCAAAACTCCATCATTTTTCCGGTGGTTTGTGGTTGCGTCGTTGCCCGTGGTGCCTGCTGCTGCCCCGTGGAGGGCGGTGCGGGCTCACGGCTGTACTTTGTGCTGTCCTGATTCCAGTAAACGTCAGCGGCAAAGCCAAGGGCCTTGCAGGCTACGCTTATGGCATCGGTCAGCGCCATTTTGAAGCATTCATCGTTCACATACGGGCCGTTCTTCTCGTTGGCCACGAACGAACTGCCGCCTGTGCCGGGAATGGCTGCCGACCATTCGCCGTCAACCTTGATGAACAGGTCGATGTCCACGAAGGCCGCAATCTCCCCGTTGGTTGCGGGTTTGAGGCACTTCTCTGCGATCTCGTACCGCCACCCGATACCGCAAGGGCCGAACTGTTCGGTGAGCGCCTTGATGCGCCACATCGGGTTGATGTCGCTCTTTCCTTTGAGGCGTCCGGCTGCGATTGTGCGCAGCGCAGTTGGCGGGGCTTCCCGCACCGCCTCGTATATCTTCAGGTTTTCTGTGCTCATGTCGTCCTTTCTGTTTGGGTTAGTCGTCGTCGCGCTGTGCGCACTTGCAGACAGGGACAGTTATGCGCATGTCCATGTCATTGTCGATGTCGATGTCAAGATCAACAGTTTCGCCGCACTCGGCACAACTACTGCGCCAAGGCTGTTCTTTCATGTGGTCTTTTACGGCCTCTTCTAAGGCTCTTGTTATGTCGTCCAACGCCATCTTGTCCGTCCTTTCGTTCCCCTGTTTGTTTTGTGCCTGCTGTCGGGGGCAACAGGCACATGCACGCCACACCCTAACGGGAGGGCGTGATGTCGGTGTTGGGGCTACACCTTGTCGGGTACGTTTTCGACATTGCCATATTTCTCCAGCAGGGGTTCAATCTCGTCGTGGATGTTGTAACCCTTGTCCAGTAGGACAATCGCGTTGTGCAACTGCCCTTGCGCCAGGGGAAGAATCGCCAGCCCGATCCGCTTGACGTTCTCGATGTTGATCTCCGCATTCTGCAACGCCTCAATGATACTCACGCTCATTTCCGTTCTCCTTTCGTTGTTCAATCAAGAGCCCCAACAATCACGTCGAGGCTATTCGCTACCGCTCAAGCCTCACGTGAGGCGTTGGGCAGTTCAGGCATGGGTTGCCACGCCTTGACAATCCTCTCATCTACCTGCGAGACAGCGTATATGCCCATTCGCCTGTCGTCCAAAACATCCCATTCCAGCTCTGACCCTCTAAAGTTGCGGATTGCTCCCATTACCCGCTTTGCTCCGGAAGGCCATTCTACCAGAATAATAATTGGTCTGCCGTCTCGTGGCGCAGTATCCATCGGTTGCCATGCCGAACAACCAGCTTCAGGCGACGGATGAATCCGCGCCTGACCTGGAGCGTTGGCGCTATCGACACCGTGACCGCTCAAGGTGTTCTTGTGCTTCATTCCAGTCAAATCCTTCCGGTGCTTGAACCAGTCCGTAGTCCCCAGTCTGCTGTTGGTAGTCCTCCAGCGACCCAGCGACAACCGGCTTGCTGTCTGTTCCGGGGCATTCATCCATGTGGTCAAGCCCGCTGCCATCGTAGTACGTGTTGCATATGCCGCAGTATCCTGCCATTGTCTATCCTCCTGATTGCGGAGCGCCAA
>PWUP01000083.1 GCA_003562535.1 Gammaproteobacteria bacterium
CGCTCCCACGCGAGAAGCGCTTTGCGCTTCGACCCTTTTGCCCCCCGCGTAGCAGCCCTTCGGGCGAATGCCAACGAAGTCTTTACCCATGCAATGGAGGTGATTCCGAATTCGCTTCAGCGCACCATAGTTTCTCTGTCCCTAAGCCGTTCCTAAGCCGTTTGTTTTTGGCGCTGGGGACAGAGCAATGGTGACCTTCAGCAGCTGGCGTGGTGTGATTTTCAATCAGGTTGCCGTCTCCCGGGAACGCCGAGCCCCAGCTCGGCATGTTTTATAACGTCTCGCACAGATGACCGCCTAAAGGCGGGACTACGAACGGGCATCATACTCATGCGTGTCATTCTAGCGGGGTTGTAGGCCAGCCCTCTGCGGCTGGCGTGATTTCATCCCGAAATCCCGGCTCGGCTCGGCTAGCCAGCGTCGCCCCTTGATCTTCATCTTTCTCGACCGCGCCCAGCGTGCGCGGCTACAGCCAATCACCACAGTTTCTCTGTCCCTAATTCTGCAGATAGTTTCAGGGTGGCAAGAAACCACTCAATAGCTTGCTCGCTAAAAATCGGCATGTTAACGCTTGACGGTAATAACGCATAGCGTTACTATATGCCGATGATCAAGTCGTTTGCCTGTAAGGACACCGAGAAGATATATAGGCGGGAGTACGCGCGAAGACTGCCCGGGGACATTCAGCGGATCGCCATGAGAAAACTCTGGATGATTGACGCGGCACCAGACATCAACTCGTTACGGGTACCTCCGGGGAACCGTTTGGAGGCGCTTAAGGGCAGGCGGGCTGGACAGCACAGCATACGAATTAATGACCAATGGAGAGTTTGCTTTCGATGGAAAGACGATAATGCCTATCACGTGGAAATAGTGGATTATCACTAAGAGATGCACATGAAAAAGAAAATGCCACCTATTCATCCTGGCGAAATATTGACCGAGGACTTTCTGATACCGCTGGGGATTTCCCAGTACAGATTAGCCAAGGATATCAGTGTGCCCGCGCGTCGAATAAACGAAATAGTCCATGGCCAGCGAAGCGTAACCGCAGACACGGCTTTGCGCTTGGGGCGGTATTTTAAGATGTCTCCTCAATTCTGGCTTAATCTTCAGGCTCATTATGATCTTGAGGAGGCGGAAGACCGGATTGGTGACAAGCTTGATCGTGAAGTACACGTATTAGCTGTTGCGTAAAACTGAAAGTGGCGAACAAGACAATGGAGCGTCCCCGTGACATGCGGGCGAGTTTTTTGGGGATAGCGTTAGGGACAGAGAAGATGCGGCGCTGTAGGTCAGGCATTCCTGCCTGACCTTTGAGTGGCGATTGGTTCTTGTAGTGTGCGTTGGCCAAAAGGGGCGCGTGGGTCACGCGCCAGCCAGACCCGATCGCGGTGTTGCGCGGGCCGGTGCGGACAAGAGTCCAGCCCCGTCCCGCGCGCCTTGCGCGCGGCCCCGCCTGACACGCTCCCACGCGAGAAGCGCTTTGCGCTTCGACCCCTTTGCCCACCGCGTAGCAGCCCTTCGGGCGAATGCAACTGTGATTGTCAGAGTACCGGCTTTAGCCGGAAGCTCTGCGCGGGCTTCAGCCCGCAGGACTTGCCACCACAGTTTCTCTGTCCCTAAGCTGTTCCTCCGCCAGCAGCCCTTCGGGCGAACGCCAACGATGTCTTTACCCAGGGTTTCCGAAAACCGACCACCGACAACCGCTCTCTAACCCTGCCTAGCCTTCACTTCTGCATCTTCTGCGTATTCAGCGGTTGTTCCTGCCTGATATCGGAGGGGCGATGCACCGCTAGTGTTCGATTTCGTACCGGCGGGCGGCCCGCGCGGTCAGCGTCACCCATTCCTTCCACATGGTCCGCAGCTCGCGTTGGCGGCGTTTAATCTCGGCTTGTAATTGTTGCTTGCGCTCCGATGTGGCCATTTTCATTTCGGCAAACTGCTTCATGATTACCGTCGCATGATGGTCGAAGGTGTCGGCGAGGGATTCCAGCATATGCCGGCATTCCGCCGCCCCGGCATCCATTTTGTGAGACAATTGCTCGAGCAGGAGTTGCTTGTCATTTCGAACCAGGGTCTTCTGAAGGCGGACCATGTCATAGGTCTTCAATTCCCGCGTCAAGCCCAGCTTGGAAGCAAGCCAAACCAGCCACTTGGTGGGATCGAAATGATACCAGCGCACCCCGTTGCGGTAGTCGGCTTGAAACGCGTGATGATAATTGTGGTAGCCTTCGCCGAAGGTGACCAGCGAAAGCAGCGCGTTATCGGCCGCGCTCAACTCCTTGGCATACGTTTTGGAGCCGATGGTGTGCGCCAGCGAGTTGATGGACCAGGTGCAATGGTGCAGGGCGAAAATCCGCACCACAAAGCCGGCATAGAGCGCGACAAGTGGCGGCATGAACAGGCAGCCAATGCCCCATACGGCCAGATTGGTGCCGATCGCCAAGGGCAGGTAATACCGGTGCTGGAACATCACTCGCGGATTTTTGATTAGGTCGGCCACACGCGTTTCTTGGAAATCCTGGCGATAGGAAATCATCCACAGCATGTGCGCGTACCAAAACCCTTTCTTGATCGAG
>PWUP01000154.1 GCA_003562535.1 Gammaproteobacteria bacterium
CAGTAGATCATCGGCATTGACCAACACCGGTTGAATCCACACCAACCGGCTCTGTTGCAATCCTTGGCCATAACGCAACTTCCGAAAGTGACCGCGCCGCCAATGAGGTTTCTTCCGGGTTCCGATAGCGACTCTGGATTGAGCATTCTCCGGCATCTCTGTAGGGCCGACCACAATACGGTCATACATGACGGCTAAGCGATCGCGGCGTGTGGTGTTGAGTTTACCCAATTTGCGCAGTTTGCGTTCCAAATCAGTGCGTTCATTGACCTTGATTTGTTGGGCTTCAGACAAATTGATATACAGCAACACTTTAGACAACTGATGAATAATCGCTGTCATCCGTTCAGCTTCAGCCGCCGGAATCGGCGTGATGCCAATGGTATGTTCACGTGCTTCTGGTAAACGGAAAAATGCAATGTGGCGATCCAACACCGCCGCCAGATTTTCGTCTTCGTCTTGCACGAACATCATCAGATCATGCGAAGCATCATCCAACGCATGTTGCTTACCTTCGGGTGATCCGGTGAAGACCACCTCGATAGCTCGGGTCGGTTGGTTTGGATTTAGCCCCAAGCGCTGAGCGCGAATGTATTGATGAATGCCGTGGTGGGGAGGAAGATCATAACTGCCCACATACGCGCCCTCTAACTCATGCAAGCCCGACATCCAGTTTGAGACCCGATACTCATTGGGTCGAGCAAACTCGATGTAGACGTTAGTAAAGGGACTGCGAAAAAACCCCACTGGCAACCCTTTACTGACATCCGTTTTTTCCAGTAGTGACTGCAAAGCGGGGGTGACTTGCAGTATCGGATCCCCTTGGGCGCGTAATCTGGAGCGGATCAGCATCAACATAAAACTGCCCATGTTCTCGTTGCCCGCCAACTCCAAATAGCGCAGCACCACGGCCTTCATGCCCTCAGCGCAGTTGATCAACCATTCTGAGGATTTCGTCCGGTCGTTGAGATAGGGGCGTAAGGCGTCCCACACCCCCGCACTTTTGAACATATCCACTTCGGCGTGTTGTTGTGCCGCTGTATCCACCCGGATAGGATGCGGCAAGCGCAACACACGCGGGTCATGCATTCGATCCATACGTCAGTCTCGTGCTAGGCAGCGCCAATCAGGGCTGAATCCCTGATTGGTCGCCAAGGTCATCAACGGGTTCACGGTACGCTCGTAAGCCTTGCGGAGTTGCTCAGCATCCAAGAGTGCGGCTTGCGAGGGCAACTGTAAATCACTGATAAAGTCATCGGCAAACTGGGTAAACTGTCTTGGGCTGAAAATCGACTGCGCCACTTGTAGCCCACGGTGCTGAAGCTGAACCAGCTCATCCAGATAAATCGAGCTGGGCAAACGATTCGATTTCGCAGAATTGATACTCGGTAGCGTAGGAATCAAGTTCCACAACTGATCGTGAGCGATAAATGACCAGGGCAGATAGTGATCCAACGCAAACTCATCGGCTTGCAGCGGTGTGCCGGAATACACACACCGCATCGGTGAGTCGGCATGGGTCAGTAGGTCTCGCCAGTAGCGGGTTTGGCGACTCAGTGCCTCACGCTTGCTCGGTGCGAACAGCTTATGGGCCAGTGCCGGTGTACTGGGATTGCGCTTTTGCATATAGTGCAGCCAGTGCCACGCCGTCCAGCCCTGAATAATCTGATCATGAGTCTCCAGATAACGTGCCCAATCGGGATGAAAGAACACCGCCGAGCATTGGCGGTGATCATCATGATCGAACCGGTACAAGGGGCGTAGCGTATCAAACTGCGTCCGTGCTAAATGTGGCACCACGCCTTCGATGGCCGTGTTGCGTTCCAGATGCACCAGATGCGTCTGTAAAAAAGGTCTCAGCAGCCGATACGGGACAAAATCCATCAGGGTTTTGGTTGTGCTGACATCACACGCCTTCAGTGCGTCCCGTAACACCTGACGATTCTGCGCCAACCGATCCGGTGACGTAGTGAGATCTAACTGGAGCGCATCCAAGCGTTGAGTGATGCGGTCTTGAGTCCCAAAACTGAGCTTGAAAAAGGTATGGGCAAACCACACCGTCGCCAACCTCTCAGTGGTGATGTCTTGATACGTGTTGTATGCCCTAGAACAAGAAAAGCACAAACACAGCAATGAGTCTGGACTTCACTAGAGTAGCGTTATGAGAGCGTAACCGCGCCGTTGTTTTTGTCGGCAACGTTTCATTGCTTCGTCCATGGCTTGCGCTTCGCTCTCGAACCATAATTCTAAACGTCCCCCGTGTGACCCAATGCGTCGCCATTCACGCACAACGGCCCATTCACCAAATAATGTGGGCATCACTGAGATTAAATAAAACCGGTGACAATTGCGTACTGGTTCGCGATGTTCAAGACGTATCATATGATTCCCCCACAACAGTCGACTTTATCTCTATTGTACAAACATAGCGATTCAATACCATGCACTGCACTTTGACTCAGGCAATCACCACGTCATCCCCGGAGCGAGTCATGGATGACGGTTGATCACGATCCAGTCGTCTCAGAATATCACTCGAATGTGTTACCCCATCCCAGTCTCAGGTAGACCTGGTCACAACGGTGTCGGGATAGGGATGTCAATGCCCTCGTTGGCGGTTCGTGTCGGCGCAGTGCCAAACCGTAGCCCGCCGTGGAGCGTTCGGGTCGGGTCGGTGGTCGTCTGGGTGAGAGGCACTTAGCGAACATTTCCAAGAGAGAGGCAGGCGAATGTTTGTGTAGGTTATTGATAATATGGATGGGTGTTGACTCAAACATCCGGTGTCAGGGGGGTATAGCCCCCGACATTTTTTCTTGACAATGTTCTAGGAGTATGATCTATTGAGGGCATCGTACCCAGATCGTAGCCTAACACCCGATCACGATAGTGTCGGGGCAAACGGGAACATGGCTGACTCGTTTAACCCATACCCAATGATTGCCCATCGATGATTCCCGTAGGGTCAACCTGGTCCGCTGACGAGGCCAAAAAACCGGGCGTTGTGATGTGGCCACCCGCAGTGAGTGAATGCCGTTAGCGGTCGGTTGAGTGTGACCGATGGTGTGGTATGGCGTGAGCTCTCCCCTGCTTGATTCCGTTTTGAATGCCAGATGCGGTTCAGTTCCCCCCCTGCCGATGATCGGTCGGGCCGGTGATGAGCACGGCGAATGCCTGTTGCCTACCGGCTGAGTTATTGCGCGCTTGTCGATCACCTCGGACAAGCCTGCGCCTTCCTTTTATTGACGGTGATCCCGAATCATGATCCAGCGCTTGGTGCGGTGGATCGAGACTGTAAAGCGGTCTGACGGCGCTTAATCCGTCAGGGGCGTGCCGAGCCCGCCATAAAAGTAGGCTCAGCAGAGGCCACCGAACCTCTAAAAACATCTCGGCTATAGGCGTGCCCGGTTCGCCTTCAAAGTAGATCGAGCGAGGGGATGGGTGCCGCCCCTCTGACCGCTAGAGCCCCCGGTGGTGGTCCTACCAGCGTGACCAAGGTGGACGTGATGAGAGATGAGTATGCGAATGCTGATGAACTGAGTGACGAGTGATCCGTGATGGACAGTGCGCCCCCTAGTGAATGATGAGTTCTGAGTGATGCACCGATGATGCAATGATGACGCGATGTGATGAATGATTGAACCGACGGGAGATGATAATGAGTTCTGAAGAGGACGACGTACAAAATGCGAAAGCACTGATTGAGCAACTCCGAGTATTGATTAACCTGAGTGAAGGTGAGCTTTATACGCTACGTCGAGGGCTGCTGCAGCAGGTGCAGCATCGTGACGAAGACAACGGCCTGCGCCGTATTCGCGTTATGGAGGAAGCTTATGACGCGGCCTACGCCCTGGCTCGTGAATTGCGCCCGTTAATGCGCGGTTACCGTCCTGACCCGGCTCTCGTGATTTCAGCGCTGGTGATGACTGCGGTGCAACGTGATGATGCCCTGCAATCGACCCAGCAGTACCTGCAAGGGTTGTTCAGTGCTTCGCACTAACCTCCCGCCATCGATGCGCTGCCGCTCACCGTTGAGTGACTTCGAGCGTGGGTTACAACCGGTAACCGCCTCGGGGCAGGACAGCACGCCGCTCATGCCTCGGTGATCGATGATGAACCGTTTTTTAGTCAGTCTTTGGACAGGACACCGAAGAGTGCCGCCCTTTCGAGCGGATGGGATGACGACACAGGGCAGCGTCACCGATGCTTGTATAACCCTTAATGACCGCCCTCTTAGGCATGTGTGGTTCAACTGCAAAGTGAACGAATGCAGTGATACGTGACCTTGCCACGGCCTGACGCGCTGCGTGGGCGTGGCGTGGATCATCTGTGACTCAGTTGCGATCAAACGATACCGAGTCACTCGCCAAGGCAGGGGGCGCATCGCCCTCGGCCCAAATGACATCGTGATCGATGCGCAAAACATCGGCTCGTTGATAATGGGTGCCAAAGCGTACAGTAATTTTCCAGATGGGACGTTTGTGGTCGGATACGGTTAATCCATGGCTGAGCAAAGCGCGGTAGAGAGCGGTTCGCTTTTTCAGATGGGGGTGGTTATGTAATGCGGGATGCTGGATCATGCGTTCGGCTAACAGACGGGCGATGACCCAAACGGTCTCCCCGGTGACCCAGGCGGCGGAACCGTTACGGTTGCAAGGAGGATGATCACAGAGATGACGCACGCTATCGATCAACGCCGAACGTAAAGCGGTTAGGGTATCGGCGTGTGGCTCCGGTGCAGTGATCGCTGTAGGTGAGGACGGCGTTGGGGGTGTCAGGCTCTGAAGCGGCTCGGGGCATTGAACAGGTGCCACAGATTGAACAGGTACCACAGATTGCGCAGGCACCACAGATTGAACAGGCGCCACAGATTGAGCAGGCACCACAGATTGAGCAGGCGCCACGGGAGGTGGGTGTTGAGTTGCGGGTGCGGGTTGACTGTGCGGTGTTAATGTATCCACTTGCCTCCAATCAATACCGGCATCGCTCGCCTCATGGAATAACGCCTGACTTTCTGAGGGTAGCCAATATCCAGCCAATAACAGTCCTAAACCGGTCAGAGGCACTGCGACAGGGTGATGGCGGAAGCGTGCCCGCATGGGCGACCCGAAGTGCGGATGCACGGGGCAGGGTAGAGGGGGATGGTGGTTTAATGCGGCTTGGTAAGCCTGTTCTTGCGCCTGCATTAAACGCTGAATGATGAACAGGACAGGCCAGGCTAATGCGGGCTGATCCGGTGGAGTGAACGTCGGTATGTCCTCGGCGATTTGAGTTAATGCGAGTGTTAACCATAGGGGGCGTTGTCCAGGCGCTTCGGCAGGCGGTCCGAGTGTTTCTAAGCGGTGGATCGCTTCACTGAGCAGTGCCCCGTGATCGACCGCCGTGCGGTTGAGCCAATCGGTCAGAGCGTCATGGGCGATATTGGCGCTACGGCTCATTGAGGTAAGGCACGGAGTCGTGCGAGTTGTTGTCGGCGAAGGATGAGTCGCTGTTCGTATTGCGCGAATTTTTTTGCAGCCAACAGGCTGAACCCTTGGTGGATCAGTGCCTCGGATAAGTAAGGATGACGTTGGCGCACAATGTGCAGCAATTGACTGACCCCCTCTACGGATTCACCGAGAGAGGATTGCGTATCGAGAATGCACGATAGTTCAAAGGCGACGTGGTGGGCGTGAGTTAATTTCATCGGCTTATGCGAGATACTCCGTCCTTTAGGGCGGGTAGGGATAGCGCGTCGGTGTCAGCCGACCCGGGTCTCGCGTCCTCTTGCGGTTGGGCTATCTTGGGTTGTGGCGAAGTCACCCCGCTGAACGCGATGACCCATGCCGCCGTCGAGCGGGGAGTGTCCGTCTGTGAAGGGCGTGTCATCGGCCATAGCATGGCGGTGTTGGCGTCCGGTTCTCGGTGAATGAACACTCCCCTGACGTGAAACAGGGGAGTGATTGATTGATTGATTGATTGATTGATTGATTGATTGATTGATTGATTGATTGATTGATTGAATGACTCTACCGTCTAGTGTTGAGACTCCATATGTGATCGGTGTGGCTGACCGCTATACGTTGTGTAGGTCGGTCGTGTCGTGGTGTCTGTGAGATAATGGTGTAACGCGATATAAGTGGCTTGGGTCGCGTCGCGCAGTGCGAGGCGGTACTGTGCCATGTCTGCGTTCGTAGCGTGCATTGCTTCCGTTGCGACCTGTATCAAGTGTTGAGCCCCGACGGACGCTGCGCAGTTTTTGAGTGAGTGAACGTGCCGATAAAACGTGTTCAAACAATCGGTGTTCTCAATGTGCGCGAGTAATTGTTCACTTTCTGTTTGGAACGTCGCGATCAGTCCATGCAGAAAGTTCTCACCCAGCATATGGCACTGGGCTAAGCAGGACCGATCCAACCCCTCGGTGGGTAAAGCACCGGCTGGGGGGTGAGCGTTGGTCGTGTCGTGGAAGACAGGGGTAGTCAGAGCCATCAGGAGCTGATCCATCGTGACCGGTTTGCTTAAAAAGTGAGCGAACCCCAGAGCCTTACAGCGTTGACGCATGTCATCGTTTGCTGCGGCGGTTAATGCGATGACTTTCGGATGACCGGAATGGTGATGGCGCAAAAACTGAAAGACTTCTACACCATTCTGACCGGGCATACATATATCCAAAAAGTAGGCGTCATATTCGATGCGTTGGCTCAAGAGTTCAATCGCCCGGCTGCCATTTTCAGCCACGGTAACGATATAGCCCATTTTTTCGAGTAATGTTTTGAGATACAGTCGAAACGTCTCATTGTCCTCAGCGACAAACACCTGGTGGGGTAGGGATGGGGCCGACCGGTGTTGACCACGAACATCCAGCAGTGCGTGGCACAGTGCCGGGAGGTCATGCCGTGCGACTTGAGCGGTGACCGAAGGGGACTTGACGGTCGTTACGGTATCTGGTGGTTCGATGAGAATCACCGGTACCGCAGGCATGTGATGGTGTAGACGGGTGACAAAAGCAGAGACCCCCTGTGTGAGGGCGGAGCGCTCGGCGATGACCACCTCAGCGGAGCGGCGGTGCGGTTCCGTCGTGAGACGACTGTAATAGTCTTGGTCGCTATGGCACAGGTCAATATTGACCCCCCACTGCTGCAAGTGTAAGCACAGTCGTTGCCCCTGTGGGCCGATCAGTAACGCCCGCATATCTTGTAACCCGAGATCAGCCGTATGAGGGGCGTGTGCTTGGGGTCGGTCGAAAGGCAGTTGGATCACAATCGTGGTGCCCTGATCGATTTGAGAGCGAACGTGCATCTGCCCGCCCATAAGTTTAATCAGTTGCAGCGTGACGCTTGCGCCCAGCCCATAACCGGTGGTGTGTTGACAGCGCTGTTCACGTTTAAAGACCCTGGGAAAGGTTTGAAGAAACGGCTCGGACATGCCAATCCCGGTATCAACAATCGTGAACACCAGTACCTCCCCGCTGGGGTGATCGGGTGTGGCCTGCACTTTAAGTGTGATCTCGCCCTCAGGGGTGTAGCGCAGCGCATTGCTGAGCATATTCATCAATACCTGCATCAAGCGGCATTCATCACCGATGACGGCCACAGGTAAAGGGGTCTGCTCCATGTGGAAGTGCAGATTTTTTTCCCGTGCTTGGGGAGCGATGATTGCAGTGATTTTCTCCAAAGTCGTGTTAGGATTAAACTCCTTTTTTTTGAGCACGATGCGCCCATCCTCGATGGTTGCCGTATCTAGGACTTGATTGATTAACAACTGTAATGTACTGGTTGCCACTGCCAGGCGTTTAAGGTAGTCCTCTTGTTCAGCCGTCATCGGCGTACAGTGCAACAACTCCGTCAGCCCAGACAGATTCGCTAGGGGAGTGCGCATATCATGGCTGATGGACGCCATCACTAAACGTTGCGCCTGGTGGGTGTGGTGAGCTTGGGCGATAAAATGGCGTAAACGACTGATAAATTTATGGCAATACAACGGTAAGGCGATCAGTACGATTAACGCATTCACCCACAGTACAGAGGGTATGTGCCAAACATTAGAGTAGGCGGTTGCCACAGAAAAACCGCCTACCGACAGGGCGGTTGTCCACCACAGGTAGCCGATCCCATAACGAAATCCATTACCCAAAATCACCCACAGGTAAACGGCCAGTACACCGATCATATGCGCTTCCACCGCATAAACGGCATACGAGAGGATCCCGACATCAAGACCATTGCCAACTATGCGACGCCCGTCATAACGACCCGGAGAGTAGACAATCGCGACCACTAAGCTCAACGCCGCACCGACAAATAAGGTGACTATCCACCATAAGGGCGAATGAGCAAAAGCAGGGGTGGGAAATTCATAAGCGAAGGTGACGTAAAACCACGCAATCACCGCGATGGTTAAACGAATCAGCGCTTGTTCGTGCTCCGTGTCGGTTGAACCTGCAAATAAACGAGTATAGACACGGCGGAGTGCATCAACATACGATTTAAAAAAAGTTGCCATCGGCTAATCCTTCAAGTAACCATAATAAGACGATAGCCTTTACGGTGGCCAACCCACTGACAGTCAGCAAACGGATCAATAACCCGTTCACTGCACTGTGCAACATCGTCTCGGTCACTGCTTTTTAGGGAGCCGAGGACTTATACTTTCAAGTCAAAGGGACCGGTTTTAGGTCTGGTCTTTAACCGTCTAAAAGTTTTCCACGAGGTAGATAATATGTCAAGGCACACCGCACCGCACACCGTACTCGTCGTTGAGGATACCGATACGATGAGGCAACTGATTTGCACCTTGTTATCTCAAGCCGGTTATCAGGTGCTGGAAGCCGTCGATGGCGCCAGTGCGTTATACATCGTCCATGAGCATGACCCTGACCTGATCCTATTGGATATTCATCTGCCCGATATGACCGGTTTGGATTTAGTACCTTTTATCCATGGCTATCCGTTTGTGATTCTAACCTTGGATACTGACCCCAAACTGTTTGACCAAGCCAAAAAACTCGGTGCGTTAAATTATTTTATCAAGCCGCCCACTGTCCCAGAGTTTCTCAACAATGTGGCACTGGCCATTCAACAAGGCAAAACGCGCTCTGATTTGCAGAAAGCGATGCAATGTAATCGCAACATCGCTAAGACAGTGGGTTTGCTGATGGGCACCCTTGGATTGACCGAAGCAACCGCCGATCAGTGCTTGCGAGATTATGCGACCCGTCATCGCAGATCGCTGCATGACATTGCCGAGGATATACTGAGTTTAGCAGCCGTATGTTCTGGGGATACGCCGCGCATGGCTCAGCAGTTATCGAGTTATCTTAAAATGGGGAATGCCTTTAACCCATAGAGACTAACACCAATGGCTTAGTCTTTTAATTGATCCATGGCATCATACACCCGATCCCGCCAGTAAACAGGCCGAGCAATTCCGAAGAAGCGGACTTCGGCATCGGCAGAGCCTGCTGAATAAAAGGCTAAATCACCCATCCCTAAGAGTCGTTGCCACAGGCTTTGTTGAAGTGCCACACTGCGTAGGTCTTTTATTCTAACGCTCTGTTCATTTCTCGAAAGCATGCCATAATGGCGCGAAATGCGGTATTGATCGATCACAAACGCCCATGACCAGCGTTTCAATACGATGATTAAAAACACAAGCAGCAGCGCAGTTAACCAAAACCAAAACCCACTACCGAGCGCTTCATGGCTCTGGTGATGTTCCCTTGCTGTATGGAGTGTGATGACTGCGAAGCCCCCCATCACTAATCCTGTTTTTTGCTCCAAACCAATAGTTTCTCCAAGCGGGGCGCAATTTCACTGTGGGTGTTGACAGGGCGTTCTCCTTGAAAACGGGTGAATCATGCTAGCACAGCTTAACTCTGCAAAGGGGGATTAGGCATTTTTGATGATCTCAGTTAAACTATAGTCTATCGAACAGCAACAATGAAGGAAACGACGTCACAATGGCAACGAAATCCCGTGCTAAAAAACCTATTGCTCTGGAAGAGATCTCGCTGGATGACTACTCAATCGCTGAACTAGAGGAGCTGATTAATGAGGCCAAAAAGGCCATTGATCAGC
>PWUP01000209.1 GCA_003562535.1 Gammaproteobacteria bacterium
CTGTGGCGACCGCCCAAGGCGTTTGGCAAACTCGCCAATGCTGTATTGCTTGCTCATAGCAAGGAATTATAAATAACTTTGATAACAAATCAAGGAACTGTTTTTTGCTCTTGTCGCTATTGTCCAGAGCTAAACTCTAGTATTGCAAAAAATGCGCGGTAGTGTATTGTTGTTTCATGGAAAGCACCATGAGCACAGGCAAAGCGGCTGGGCGTTTGGGTCAAGACGCACGGCTGCGAGGTTCTAGTGCTCAATCAGGAACGGCTTTCGCCCGAACAAGAGAGGGTGCAGGACGTGATGACCATCGTTCACGGCTTCTCGTCATCAAAGGTCAGCGCATCGCGATCCCGCTGAATACCACGGTTGAGCCGACCGGCACCTTGCGGATCATCCTCAAAGACGATGATCGGATCGAGGTGCATTACGCCATTTAAGTAGAAGTCAAACCAGATTGTGGCGTGCGCACCCTCGGCGTCGATACGAGCGGTATCTCTTATTCCGCTCGCATTGACATTAAAACCATAACCGTCTCGCTTTTTGGTAGGTTTTACATGACACTAATTTTAGTGGCTGGCAGTGACTTAGTCTATGCTTCGAGCATTGACCGCAACTCCATATGCACAAATTTGAAACACTACCAGCGTTCAGACCCACTGCCTTAAGCTCCCCATTCAAACCCAGCGCAGTACCCCCAAACTGATCACTGGCAGGCCAGTAATTAACAGCAAAGCGAGCAACAACATCCCCACAAACGGCCATAGCGCCCGAAAAATCGACTGCACCGCTGTACCGGTCACGGTTGCGGTGATAAAGACCAGCATCCCGATAGGCGGGGTTAGCCCCCCAAGCATTAAGTTCACGACAATGATCACGGCAAAATGCATCGGGTCTATGCCGATCAGTGGAGCCAAAGGCATCAACAGCGGGGTGAGAATCAATAAGGCCGCGCCAATATCCAGCACCATGCCAAACAACAGCAACAGCACATTGACCAGCAATAAGAGTATTATGGGGTGCTGTAGCCACACGCTTAACCACGCGATCAAAGTCTGTGGGATGTGCTCGGCCACAATAATCCAAGCAAAAGGAGCCGCTGCCGCAATCAGCCAGCCCACTAAGGCGGCATCTTGCGCCGCTTGGCGGAGCGCACGGTAGAGCGTCTGGCGTCCATATTCGCGATAGACCACCAGACCGAGGAATGCGGCGTATACCACGGCCAATACTCCGGCCTCAGTCGGTGTCACCAAGCCGAAGCGGATACCACCGAGAATAAGCCCCACCAGCGCCAATACCGGAAGCACATGCAGACCGCTGTGCACTATCTGTGCCAGTGTCGCCCGTTGGGTGGCGCGGTGGCGCGGTGCCTGCCAATACACCGCCAGCATCAGGCATAAGGCCACCACCAGCCCGGGGCCAATGCCGGCAAACCACAACGCCGTTACCGATAAATTGGCCACTGCGGCAACGATTAACAAGGCAATCGAGGGTGGGATGAGGTTGGGTAAAATACCCGAGCTGGCGGTGATGGCCGCAGCAAACGCGGGAGAATAGCCCTGACGTACCATGTGTGGCACCAGCCATTGGGCACTTAGAGCCGTTTCGGAATACGACGACCCCGAAATACCACCATATAACAGACTAGAAACCACACTGACTTGCCCGTAACCGCCGCGCCAATGCCCCACTAAGGCAAAGGCAAAATCCAGCAAGCGCCGTGACAACCCACCGGCGTTCATCAACGCACCGGCGGTAATGAATAAGGGAATGGCCAGCAGCAAAAATTTACCGACCCCGTTGACCAAATTTTGCACCAAGGCTGCAGGCGGTAGCAGTGGGATGCTGAGTCCAGACACCAACACCGCAAATAACATGGCAAAAGCGATAGGCACACCCAATAATAGGGTTAGGGCAAAGGTGAGCAGCATCACCAGACTGGCCGAATCCGTCGGCAGGCTGAGTCCGCTCTGTGGCTGGATGGCGAGATACAGCAACCCACCAGCCAATACGGCCACCGGGCCATGCCATAGGGGCAAAGAGCTGTTGACCCCACGGCAAGCGATATACACTAGACTGATGGCCGCACTGAATGGAATTAGGGCAAATTTTAACCACAACGGCACGCCCAGAGTCGGACTGATACCACCGATGCGCGTGATCAGATCCACACTGGCACACAGTAACATCAGGGTCACACAGGTGATCACCGCATCAACCCAGACCGCGCTGCCATAGCGCAGCGGCCTAGGCAAACGATCAACGCACAGAGTCAATGCCAGATGCTGGCGCTGGCGATGCGCTAGGGGCATACCTAGAAAAATTAACGCAATAAAGAGCCAAATCGCCGCTTCTTGCGCCCAAACCAATGCCCCGCCCAAGCTATAGCGAGCGATGATATTGGCCAGCAACACGCTGACGAGTAGCAGCAGCACCCCAACAGCGGCACACTGCAAGCTGTGGTCTAGCCGTCTCAGGACACCGTCAATGGCGTCCTGAATAGCGTTAGCGCTGTAGGGGGCTAAAGGTATGACCGACCACCAAAACAGCGCTTAATAACAGCACCGCACCCCCCTGGTGCAATGTGCCGATGACAACCGGTACATGCAGCAACAGGGTAGTAATGCCGAGGATGACTTGTAAGCCAGCCAGCGCCAACACGGCGTACAGCGCTCGGCGCTGCGCCAGCGTGGTGGTATGGCGCAAGCCCAGCCAAGTGATCACCAGCACCAAAGCCAATGTACTCAAACCCAATAGCCGGTGATTAAACTGCACGGTGGTCGGGTTCTCAAATAGATTAATCCACACGGGTTGCAGAGCCCACAGTCCTGGTGGTATCCAGTAATCGCCCATAAGTGGGAAGGTATTGTAAATCAACCCGGCTTTCAAACCCGCCACAAAAGCTCCTGAGAGAATGGTGACGCTAGTCAACACCAGCAATAGCCGGAACATCCACAGACGTTGTGCGGTTTCCGCCGGAGCGGCTTGCTGGGGCCACAGCAAACGCAACGCCCACCACAACATGGCGGCATAAATCACTAAAGCCAGACCCAAATGGGCCGCCAAGCGGTATTGACTGACCCGTGGTTCATCAACCAGACCGCTTTGTACCATATACCAGCCCAGATACGCCTGCGCCATGCCTAAAGCCAACAGACCGAGCAGCGGCCAGCGCATACGCTGTGGAATCTGACCCCGCCACCAAAACATCGCCAGTGGCACGATAAAAATCAATCCAAGCAAACGTGCTAATACTCGGTGGGCGTATTCAAACCAGAAGATGAATTTAAATTCCGCCAGCGACATGCCACGATTGATGTGCTGATATTCCGGACTGGCGCGGTACATCTCAAATACCCGTAGCCACGCTTGATCATTTAATGGGGGCAGTGTCCCCATAATGGGCCGCCAATCCACCATTGACAATCCCGAACCGGTGAGGCGTGTGGCTCCTCCGAGCATGATTAAGGCCAGCAAAACCACACAACAGATGAGTAGCCACAGACCGATTAAACGTTCGGACTGGGATAAGGCTGTAATCATAAGATATATTCCGCTGCTGTGAATTTAATACTCAAGGGGGCTGCTTGAGGCATTCACTGTGGCATGCGCTTGCGCCACTGCGTGCATCCAGCCCCATGTGATGATATACATCGGTAGGCACTATTCGTTATTCTTACTTGTGAATAACCGGCATCAAAAGCATCCGAACTTACATTCGCTCCTGAGTATAAGCTAAATCGAGTGAGCGTGGGTACAATACCGCGCTGCACATAACCTCTGATCGACTTCACCTAACACACAACGGAAACACCGCATGACCCAAGGGTATAACGCCTCAGCCATCGAGGTATTAACCGGCCTAGACCCGGTACGCCGCCGACCGGGGATGTACACCGACACCACACGGCCCAACCACCTAGCGCAAGAAGTCATCGACAACAGCGTCGATGAAGCCCTGGCCGGCCACGCCAACCGCCTGGACGTGGTGTTGCACCACGACGACTCGCTTTCGGTGCGCGATAACGGGCGCGGCATGCCGGTCGATATCCACCCCGAAGAGGGCCTGCCCGGTATTGAATTGATTCTCACCCGCTTACACGCTGGCGGCAAATTTTCCCACAATAACTACACCTTCTCCGGCGGATTACACGGCGTCGGCGTCTCGGTGGTCAACGCCCTATCGCAACGCCTGGACGTGCGGGTGCGGCGCAACGGTCAAGAATACCAGATGACCTTTGCCCACGGCGACAAAGCCAGTGAACTCCAGGTCATCGGCAGCGTAGGGCGGCGCACTACCGGCACCACCCTACACTTTTGGCCCGACCCGCGCTATTTCGACTCACCGCGCTTTTCCGTACCGCGCCTTAAACACATTCTGCGCGCCAAAGCCGTGCTGTGCTCCGGCCTAACAGTGACGTTTCACAACGAAGCCGACGATGAACGCTGTGAATGGTGTTACCGCGACGGACTCAGCAGCTATCTGCACGACGCCTTACGCGATCTTGACACCCTGCCCGCGCAACCGTTTACCGGCCATCTGGACAGCGCCCAAGAAGCCGCCGAATGGGCGCTGTGCTGGCTGCCCGAAGGCGGGGAATCGGTCACCGAAAGCTATGTCAATCTGATTCCCACCCCCCTCGGTGGCACCCACGTCAACGGCCTGCGCAGCGGGCTGACCGAAGCGCTGCGCGAATTTTGCGAATTCCGCGCTCTGCTGCCGCGTGGGGTGCGCATCACTCCCGAAGATGTCTGGGAAGGACTGAGCTATGTGCTGTCGGTTAAACTACGCGACCCGCAATTCTCCGGCCAAACCAAAGAACGCCTGAGTTCACGCGAATGCGCCGCGTTTGTCTCCGGCGTGGTTAAAGACCGCTGGTCGCTGTGGCTAAACCAGCACGTCGAAGTCGGTGAACAGATTGCCCAATTAGTCCTCAGCCACGCCCACCGACGGCTGCGCCAAGCCAAAAAAGTGGTGCGTAAACGAGTGGCCAGTGGTCCTGCCCTACCCGGCAAACTGGCCGATTGCACCGCTCAAGACCTGCGCCGTACCGAATTATTCCTGGTCGAAGGGGACTCGGCAGGCGGCTCGGCCAAACAAGCCCGCGACCGTGAATTCCAAGCGATTATGCCGCTGCGGGGTAAAATCCAAAACACCTGGGAAATCGATTCCGCCCACGTCTTAGGATCACAGGAAATTCACGACATCGCCGTAGCCCTAGGCGTCGATCCCGGCAGTGACAGCCTCAGCGGGCTGCGCTACGGCAAAGTGTGCATTCTCGCCGACGCCGACTCCGACGGCCTGCACATCGCCACCCTGCTGTGCGCCTTGTTTCTGCGCCATTTTCGCCCCTTGGTCGCCGCCGGCCATGTGTACGTCGCCATGCCGCCGTTATACCGGATTGATGTCGGCAAAGCCGTGTATTACGCTCTGGATGAGGCCGAAAAACAGGGGGTGTTGGATCGGCTCGCTGCCGAACAGCGCTCAGGCAAAATCAGCGTCACTCGCTTCAAAGGACTGGGTGAAATGAGTCCGCTGCAACTGCGCGAAACCACTATGGCACCCGACACGCGGCGGCTGGTGCAACTCACCGTCAGCGGCGAGCACGACGCCACCGCGCTGCTGGATATGCTGCTGGCGAAAAAACGCGCCGCCGACCGCCGGGGGTGGTTGGAAGCCAAAGGCGGACTGGCGGAGGTGCCGGGTTTGGTGTGACTGGGTTGTTCAATCCGAGCACCTTTGCTTTGAACCCCCGATCTGGTTAGATTGCTGATATCATCGAGCACTAAGGACACCATCCGTGTTAACCGACTTGCCTATAGTATTTGAATCACAGCTTAGCACACTGTCCCTGAGTCATCGGGGTAAAGTGCGTGATGTTTACGCCATTGATGCGGAACATCTGCTGATCGTCGCCAGTGATCGTTTATCCGCCTTCGATGTGGTGCTACCAACCCCCATTCCTGGCAAGGGACACCTGCTAACCGCCCTGTCAAATTTCTGGTTTCAACGCTTTGCTACCATCGTGCCTAATCATCTCCAAGACGTCACGCTGACGTTGGAATCGGTGTTGCCCGATCCTGAAGAACGAGCGCCGCTGAACGGGAGATCGGTGATTGCCAAACGCTTGCAAGGCATCCCGTTTGAGGCTGTAGTGCGCGGTTATTTAATCGGCTCCGGCTGGCGAGACTACCAACGCTGCGGTGCGACCAGCGGTGTGCCCTTGCCTCCAGGGTTGCAACAGGCTCAACGGCTGCCGCAACCGATTTTCACGCCCGCAACTAAAGCGGCATCCGGTCAGCATGATGAAAACGTATCCTTCAGACAGGTTGTTGAGTATCTGGGTCGGGAACGGGCCGAACAATTACGCGCGGTGAGTTTACACCTCTACCATGAAGCGGCCACTTATGCTCTGCGCCGTGGCATTATCATTGCCGACACTAAATTCGAATTTGGCCTCGATGCGGAGGGTCAACTGGTGTTGATGGACGAAGTATTGACGCCGGATTCTTCGCGGTTCTGGCCAGTTGACGGCTATCGTTCAGGCACCAGTCCGCCGAGTTTCGATAAGCAATTTGTCCGCGATTACCTGGATAACCTAGACTGGGACAAAACCGCGCCTGGCCCGACATTACCACCCCAGATTGTCGAAAAAACCGCTGCACTGTATCAACAAGCCTGGCAGCGACTGGCGGATAATCACTAACGATAAGAAGTAAGCGTTCAGACCCCTACCTTAAGCTCCCTCTCCCTTTGGGAGAGGGTTGGGGTGAGGGGCTTTCATAAATGGGGGAGAGGGGACTGAATGATTACGCTAAGAACTTTACCAGAGGATGACCATGACACACGACTATTCTGAAAAAAAACAAGAACTCATTGACCGCATCATCGCGCTCCAAGAGCAACGTCTAGCAGCGGATAAACACGCCCTGCTCAGGCTGTTTTGTCAACAATATTATGCCCATGTAGCACTTGAAGATTTGCAAGAACTGCAACTGGAGAATCTCTATGGCGCCTGCTTAGCCCACTGGAATCTTGCGCGGCAGCGCCAGGCTCCTGACTCACTGATTCGGGTGTACAACCCCAATTATGATGAACACGGCTGGCAATCGACCCATACGGTAATTGAAATGGTGGCTGATGATCAGCCGTTTCTGGTCGATTCCATCATCATGGCGCTGAATCGCCACGGGCTGCGGGTGCATCTGATTATCCATCCAGTGATGCGGCTGCAACGCGATGCCCAAGGGCACTTACAGCAGATCACCACTGATGAGTCGCACGGTCAACTGGAATCGATGATTCACTGTGAAGTGGATCGACAAATTGAATCTTCGATGTTAGTGCAACTGGAGCGGGATCTACGCCAAGTGATCCATGATGTGCGTACTGCTGTTGAAGATTGGCCGGCGATGCAGCAGCGTATGTACGCGGCCATTGCCGATCTTGAAATCGGCTCACTACCGTGCTCTGCCGAGCAGATCGAAGAGGTTAAAACCTTTCTCCACTGGGTGGCAGAACGTAATTTTATTTTTCTCGGCTGTCGTGATTATGAACTGGTGGACAGCGCAGAGGGGCTGCTGCTGTGTACTGTGCCTGAATCCGGTCTTGGGGTGTTACGGCACGATGGTCAGTCCATGCAATCGCCCAGTTTCGCCCGTCTCCCTAATCGATTGCGGGAATTGGCCGCTCACTCACCACCCTTGCTGATTTCAAAATCCGATGCGCGCGCCACCGTGCATCGCCCGGTTCACATGGACTACATCGGAGTCAAACGGTTTAATGCCCAAGGTCAAGTAATCGGTGAACGGCGCTTTCTAGGGCTGTACACCGCCAGCGCCTACACCTCAAGCACCCGAGATATTCCCCTGCTGCGAGCCAAAACTCAGCGGATGTTGCAACGCTCTGGGCTGCAACCTGGAAGTCATGCGTGGCGAGCCTTGCACAATACATTAGAAACCTTCCCTCGTGACGAACTGTTTCAAGCCAGCGAAGACGATTTGTTCAATACAGTCATGGGGATTCTGCATCTGCAAGAACGCCAGCGGTTGCGTTTGTTTGTGCGTGAAGACCTGTTCCAGCGCTTTGTCTCCTGTTTGGTCTATGTGCCACGCGACCGTTATAACACGGATTTACGCGAGCGCATGCAAGTCTTGCTACAACAAGCTTTTGCCAGTGATTCATCCAGTTTTTCGACTCAGTTTTCAGAATCTATGCTGGCGCGGGTGCATTTTCATGTCCGCACCCAACCCGGGCAAATACCAGAGTATTCGGTCGCTGATTTAGAGGCTCGGTTGCGCGAGGCCATGTCCTCATGGGTTGATCATTTATTTCGGGCCTTACTGGAGGATGTGGGTGAAGCCCAAGGCAATCGTCTGTTCCAACGCTACGGCCAAGCCTTCCCGGCCGCATACCGCGAGGACTTTGAACCCCGGACGGGTGTGGGTGATATTCACCGTCTAGAGTCACTCAACCCCAACCAGCCCTTAGCCATGTGGCTGTATCGACCTCTGGAAGAACCGGACGAGCTGCTGCATTTTAAGGTATTTGGCTGCGACCAAATCCTGCCCTTATCCGATGTGTTACCGATTCTGGAACACATGGGCTTACGGGTGATCAGCGCCCGACCCTATGAGCTGGAACTGGCCGATGGGGCAGCGCGCTGGGTGCTGAATTTTGATGTGCGCGAGGACACCGGGATTCAAGTCGAGGTCGGTGAGGTCAAAGATATTTTCCGTGAAGCGTTTGCTCACATTTGGGAAGGCCGCTTAGAAAACGATGGTTTCAACCGTTTAGTGCTTAGCGCCCGCCTCAATGGCCGTGATGTATCGGTGTTACGCGCCTACAGTAAGTATCTGCAACAGACCCGGATCACCTTCAGCCAAGCCTATATACAGCAGACCTTATGCCACCATTCTGGCATTGCTCGGGATTTAGTCGCGCTGTTTTATGCGCGCTTTGATCCGGCCGCCGAGCACGACCGCCAGCAGCAGTGTGCCTCCCGAGTGAACGCCATAGAAACCGCCCTGGAAAACGTCCACAGTTTGGATGAAGACCGCATTTTGCGCCGCTTTCTCGCCGTAATTCAGGCTACGCTGCGAACGAATTTCTTTCAGACTGACTCCCAGACCGGCCAAGCCAAAGATTATATTGCCTTTAAATTCGATCCCAGCCAAATCCCCGAACTGCCTAAACCACTACCGATGTTTGAGATTTTTGTGTATTCGCCACGGGTCGAGGCGGTGCATTTACGCGGCGGCTTAGTCGCTCGCGGTGGTCTGCGCTGGTCTGATCGCCGTGAGGATTTTCGTACCGAAGTGTTGGGGCTGGTTAAGGCGCAGATGGTGAAAAACTCAGTGATTGTGCCAGTCGGTTCCAAAGGCGGGTTTGTGGTGAAACGTCCCTTGACGGGTTGGAGCCGTGAAGCCGTGGCGACTGAAGTGCAAGACTGTTACCGCACGTTCATCAGTGGGATGCTGGACATTACCGACAATCGGGTTGACGACAGCATCCAACCGCCACCGCAGGTTGTGCGTCATGACGGCGATGATCCTTATCTGGTGGTGGCGGCGGATAAAGGCACGGCCACGTTCTCTGATCTGGCGAATCGTATCGCCATGGATTATGGATTCTGGCTGGGTGATGCCTTTGCCTCGGGGGGAGCCAATGGCTACGACCACAAAAAAATGGGCATTACCGCTCGCGGCGCTTGGGAATCGGTCAAACGCCATTTCCGTGAACTGGGCTTGGACATCCAGAACCGCGATGAGTTTACGGTGGTCGGCATCGGCGATATGGGCGGCGATGTGTTCGGCAATGGGATGTTGCTGTCACGGCATATCAAACTGGTGGCGGCATTTAATCATCTGCACATTTTTCTCGATCCAGATCCTGACCCGGAAACCAGCTTCCAAGAACGCCAACGGTTGTTTGATCTGCCGCGTTCCAGTTGGGAGGATTATAATCCGGAGTTAATTTCCCAAGGCGGTGGGGTGTATCCCCGCAGTGCTAAATCGATTGCCTTGTCTGCTGAAATACGCCGAGTACTGGACATTCAGGAGACTCGTCTAACGCCGGTGGAATTGATTAACCGCCTGCTCAAAGCTCCGGTGGATTTATTGTGGAATGGTGGCATTGGCACCTATGTCAAAGCCCGCTCGGAGACCCATGCCGATGTGGGCGATAAAGCCAATGATGCTTTGCGCATTAATGGTCAAGATTTGCGCTGCCGGGTGGTTGGCGAAGGCGGTAATCTGGGTTTAACCCAGCTTGGGCGGATTGAATTTGCCCTCAAGGGTGGGCGGATTCTCACCGATGCCATTGATAATTCTGGTGGAGTGAACTGTTCTGACCATGAGGTCAACATCAAGATCTTGCTCAATCAGGCCATCGCTGCCGGTGATATGACCGCAAAACAGCGTAATACGCTGTTGGCGGAAATGACCGACGAAGTGGCTGAATTAGTGCTGCGGCAAAATTATCTGCAACCCGAAGCCATCAGTGTCACCTGTTCGATTGCCAGTGATTTGCTCAGTGATCACATGCGGGTGATTCGCGCTCTGGAACGCTCCGGCAAACTGGATCGGGCTTTGGAGTATTTACCCTCGGATGAGATCCTATCGGAACGCGAAGCGGCAGGCCAAGGTTTGGTCGCCCCAGAATTGGCGGTATTGCTGGCTTATAGCAAGATCAGCCTGTACGAAGCCCTGCTCGATTCCGACGTGCCCGAAGATCCGTTTATGAGTCGCGAGCTGTTGATGTATTTCCCCACTCCGCTGCGTGAAAAGTATGCTGAACTGATGCAAGCCCATCCGCTGCGTCGGGAAATCATCACCACCTATGTCACCAATAGTGTGCTCAACCGCATGGGCAGCACCTATGTGATCCGCTTGCAAGAAGACAGTGGCGAATCGGTACCCGATATCGCCCGCGCTTATACGGTTGCTCGGGAAATTTACGCGGCTCGGAGTTTGTGGCAGCATATCGACGGTTTGGATAACCAGATTCCAGCGGATCTGCAATTAAGCCTGCACATTGAAAGCCGTCGCTTGTTGGAACGGGCCAGTCAATGGCTGTTGCGTCACCGGCGACCGCCGTTGGATATTGCCGCAGTTGTCGAACAACTGCGTACCGGAGTGAATGCCGTCGCTGAGGATTTACCCTCGCTGCTGCAACCGGCGCAATGTGATGAATTAAACCGACAACGGCAAAGCTATCTTGACCAAGGGGTGCCGGAGTCGCTGGCCAGCAAAATCGTGAGCTTAGCACCGCTGTACGCCGCTTTAGACATTACTGATGTCGCCTATCAAGCTGATTTGCCAACGACTGCGGTGGCGGCGGTGTATTTTGATTTGGCCGAAACCTTACACATGACGTGGTTGCATGAGAGCATCAGTCGTCTGCCCGCCAACACTCATTGGCAACGGCGCGCCCGAGCGGCTCTGCTCAATGGGCTATACGATCAAGGCCGTATGCTGACGGCAGAGGTACTGCGCACTGACCAACCAGACGCCGACGCCCAAACCCGTAAAACCCAGTGGCTGGAACGCAATCAGGCGTTAATCGACCGGGGTTTAAGACTATTCGACGATCTGCGCACCTCAGGCCAGCCCCTCGATCTGGCCATGTTGTCCGTGGCCTTACGCGAAACGGGTCATCTGCTGCAAGTTGGCTGAATTTTAGCTCCAATCGCCGCATATACACCATGTCTGTCCGGCATTGCAGCATTCGATTCCACACCCACACAGAGATTCAGGCTAGACGTCGGGATAGCAATCGGCTACGGTTGCTCACCTACTATAAAAATTTAACTGCTGTGGACTTGGGTTCATGAACCACTACTGGAGCAATCAATAGGAATAATGCACTATGAGCCGCGATTTTAACCAACAGGCACTGGATTACCACCGTGAGCCTATGCCTGGCAAACTACAAATTATGCCAACCAAGGCGTTGGCTAATCAACGCGATTTGGCTTTAGCCTACTCACCCGGCGTCGCGGCGGCCTGTCTTGCCATTGTCGAGCAACCGACGGAAGTCAACTCGCTCACCAGCCGCGCCAATCTGGTGGCGGTGATTTCCAATGGCACCGCCGTGCTGGGGTTGGGCAATATCGGCCCCTTAGCCTCCAAGCCCGTGATGGAAGGCAAAGCGGTACTGTTTAAAAAATTTGCCGGCATTGATGTCTTCGATATCGAACTCAATGAAGCCGATCCTGACAAGCTGGTTGATATCATCGCGGCGATGGAACCCACGTTTGGCGGCATTAACTTAGAAGACATTAAAGCGCCGGAGTGTTTTTATATCGAGCAAGCGTTACGGGAACGCATGAGCATTCCGGTATTCCACGATGACCAACACGGCACGGCCATCATCACCGCAGCCGCCGTGCTCAATGGATTACGCCTAGTCGATAAACGCATCGAAGAGGTGCGCTTAGTGGCATCCGGCGCAGGAGCGGCGGGGATTGCCTGTCTGGATGTGCTGGTGGGCTTAGGCGTGAACAAGGCCAATATTATTTTATGCGACAGTCGCGGGGTCATTTATAAAGGGCGCAATCAGGGCGTCGATGGCCGTAAGGCCGATTATGCAGTCGATACGCCGCACCGCAGTCTGGCCGAGGCCATTGTGGGTGCTGATATATTCCTTGGTGTCTCTACCGAGGGTCTGCTCAAGCCCGATATGGTACGCAGCATGGCGCAACAGCCCTTGATTTTGGCCTTGGCGAATCCCGTACCAGAAATTATGCCCGATGTAGCCCGCGCCGTGCGTCCTGATGCCATTATTGCCACAGGTCGTTCGGATTTCCCGAACCAGGTGAATAATGTGCTGTGTTTTCCGTTTATTTTTCGTGGTGCTTTGGATGTCGGCGCAACCCGCGTCAACGAGGCCATGAAACTGGCCGCAGTACGCGCCTTGGCCGATTTAGCCCTATCACCGCCTTCCGAAGAGGTCACGCTGGCCTATCAAGATCAACCGCTGTCATTCGGTGCCGAGTATTTAATCCCTAAGCCTTTTGATGCACGCTTGATCACCGAACTGCCTATAGCTGTCGCGCGCGCCGCCATGGAAAGCGGGGTGGCTACCCGACCGATTGAGGACTTACGCGCCTATCGCGCACAACTCAGCCAGTATGTGGTACGTTCTGGACTGGCAATGAAGCCACTGATCGAACGGGCGCAAGCGGATCGCAAACGGGTGGTGTATGCCGAGGGTGAAGAAGAGCGGGTGCTGGTGGGTGTGCAAATTGTGGTTGATGATGGCATTGCCGAACCCATTGTGATCGGGCGCCCAGATCGTGTCATGGGAGCGATTGAGCGCCTGAGTTTACCGATTCGCCCAGATCGAGATTTTCAGCTCATTGATCCTTTTGATAATCCGCACTATAAAGCCTGTTGGCAGGAATACCATCAATTGCGGCAGCGTTTTGGCGTCGATCCCAGTAAAGCGCGCATCCGCATCAATACTCGACCAACGGTATTAGGCGCTGTTTTAGTCCGCTTAGGGTATGCCGATGCCTTGATCTGTGGTGCCGTAGGCAGTTACCAAGATCATCTCCAGCATGTGTTTCAAGTCATGGGGTTACGCCCCCATGTTAAGGCAATCGGGGCGCTGTCGCTACTGATTACAACTCAGGGGATATTGTTTATTGCTGATTCCCAAGTTAATTCTGATCCCAATGCGGAGCAGCTTGCCGATATTACCCTCATGGCGGCTGATGCCGTGCGCGAATTTGGCATTAGCCCCAAAATCGCCTTGTTATCACACTCAAACTTCGGTGCTTGGGATTCCCCCTCAGCCCAGAAAATGGCTCAAGTCTTGACCCTACTGCGCCAGCGCTCACCGGGCTTAGAAGTCGAAGGGGAAATGCAGGCTGATGTGGCCTTGTCCGAAACTCTGCGCGAGCGGGTATTTCCAAATTCGCGCTTACAAGGTGCGGCCAATCTGTTGATCATGCCCAATAAAGACGCCGCCAGTATTAGCCTGAATTTACTGCATACCATGATGGACGGGGTGACCATCGGGCCGATCTTACTGGGCTTAGGCGCGCCGGCGCATGTCTTGCCTAAGACAACCTCAGCACGGCGTATTGCTAATATGAGCGCGGTAGCCGCCGTCGACGCCCAGATCCGCCAGTTACACGCCGCTCGCACGTTCGCTCGATGATCCGATCAGACCAGCGCAACACCGCCTGAACCCGTGGGGTTAACAGTGTCCAAGCCTGTTGCCGGTTCACCCAGCAATAGGCGCTGTGCTCGGGATGCCCCAGCAACGGGTTAACGGGCAGATCAATATCGATCTGCTGAGTTTCGGCAATATAATAGCGAGCCACCTTGCGGCCATGATTATAAGGAGGCGTCTCACGGTAGATGCGCCCCCAGCGAAAGCGCAGGTCGGTGATCGTCGTTTCCTCAGTCACTTCACGAATTGCGCAAGCAAAGGGGCTCTCACCCGGTTCCACCATACCTTTGGGAAAATCCCAATAATCATAAGCACGCAACAATAGGTAATTGTAGTGATCACCAACTCGGTGTAGCACCACTACGCCCGCCGATAAAATTCGGGAGGCCATCGTATCGGTTTATTCGTGCGCCAACGGCTTTGTGGCTAGAATAACACGATTTACGGTGCACTAGGATGTATAGTCATTCAGGCGGACTGTCGGGCAACGCGATGCTTTTGCCCGACCTACCGCACTCAGGCCATAGGCGGTGAGTACCGATCCGCTAGGACGGCACTTTCGCCAAAATACTGCATAAGCCATCGAGTGGCACCCCGATCCACTCAGGGCGGTTGTCCATTTCATAGCGCAGTTCATACAACGCCTTTTCCAGCGTAAACAAGGCAATGAGCTGGCGACCATGAGCGTTGTCTTCCGGATAGACGCGACAATCTCCCAGTGTTTGCCGATACCCTTCTAGGAAGGCTGCTGAAGCCTGTTGCCGCCACTCTAAAGCCGTGGGTTGCAGATGTTCAAGCAGATTCGGTTGCGCGGCCTGCATATCCATCAGCGCCGTTTGCATGGCGTAGTCAAAGGAGCGCAGCATGCCCGCCACATCACGCAAGGCCGAATGTTTGCACCGCCGTTCTTCGAAGGAACGCGCCGGTTCGCCTTCGAAATCAATGATGATGCAATCATTTTCATTGATTAGCACCTGACCGAGATGGTAATCACCGTGGTAACGGGTCTTGACTGCGCTAAAGCCCTCTCCTGGGCGCAATCGAGCCAGATGGGGAGCCAGTTTATGGGACAATCCCAGCAGTCGTTCTGCAGTGGCGCGGTGCTGCTGCGGTAATTGTTCAAGGCTAAGAGCCAGTTTATCTAAGGTGAACTTAGCTTCGTACTCAATCGTGCTCAGCCAATGATCCAAATCGGACTCAGTGATCGGTTCGGGATCAAAAGCAGGATTATCGGTATCGCTCGCCAGTGTCCGATGCAGCTCACCAGTGCGCTGGCCGAGCGTATGACTCATTAATTGATAGACCGAATGCGCCGATTCTAATGATTCGTACAGCTCGGGTTGAGTCAGGCTGTCTTCGAAGAAACGCCCGAGGTAATCCAAGGTCCACGACCAGGCATCACCTTGATTAGGCCGCAATCCTTGTAATATCGCCAGTGTGGTATGGGTGCCATCGGCAGCGATGAACTCTAAAGCACCAACTAAGGGAGCGGTAGGTTCAAACGGTGAGACTTCGGTCAGGAAATGCCCCATTTCCAGTTCGGGATTAATGCCCGGTCGTAAACGCCGATACGCTTTGAGGAACAGTTGTTCACCCAATATCCTCACCGTATTGCTGCTTTCACGCTGTGGTCGGCGAATCGGCAAAGCTTGTGAGGTGGTGCCGACCAGCTCGGCAAACGCTCGGGTGGTGGAAAAACGCAATATTCCCCCCCCTTCCAAGGCGATTTCCTGATTGCGCCCCATATTATCGACTAAGACATGGCAAAAATCCTCATCGGTGAACGCATCACATAACAGACCCACATCGGCCTGACGGCGCACCTTAGCCAACAGCGCCACACTGGGCATCACGCCGAGTTCTTCGGCGTCTTGTTCCCAAGCAATCGCTAGGGGCAGAAAATAGCTTTGCGGTTCACTGTGGGTTAATAACACGTCTAATTGCAGCAGCAACCACGAGGTCTGCTCGGTTTGCCACAAATCACGGCGGTTGAGGCGAATCGCGCTGATCGGTTCACCTTTCGCCGCAAACCAACGCTGATGTTCCAAGAACTCGGGCAAAACCTCATCGGCCAGTTGCTGTTGTAATTGCTGCGCTAGAACACGACGATGAGTAATCGACTGTTTTTCTGGGAAGAAACTAGCCCAGCCCTGAAAAATCACCAATACAGGCAATTCAGCAGGCGGCAACCACGGCTCATGCCAGGTCGGCTCGCGGATATCGCTGGCTAGGCTGAACCAGTAGAACCCATAGCCAGACAAGGTCAGCAAATACGGTAATTCGCCAATCGGCGGAAAGGCGGTGCGCCCCATCAGCTCTAGCGGGACTCGGCCTTCATAATCACCCAGCTCCAGTTCTACCGGCTGAGCAGAACGCGCCAGATTGGCCACACACATCACGGTATCGTGTTCATACTCGCGGATATAGGCCAAGATTTTGCGGTTACCCGGACGTAAAAACCGTAGCGAGCCACGGCCAAAGGCTTGATGGCTTTTGCGTACCGTGATCAGCCGTTTCATCCAATTCAATAACGACGACGGATTGCGGCTTTGGGCTTCGACATTCACCGCTTCATAGCCGTAGATGGGATCCATCACCGGCGGCAAATACAGTCTTTGTGGGTCGGCTTTGGAAAACCCCGCGTTGCGATCCGGACTCCACTGCATCGGGGTGCGTACCCCGTTGCGATCCCCCAGATAAATATTATCGCCCATGCCGATTTCATCGCCATAATAAATAATCGGCGAGCCGGGCATCGACATTAACAGACTGTTCATCAGCCGGATTTTGTCCATATCGTTGTCTAGCAACGGTGCCAAGCGCCGCCGGATACCGACATTAATCCGCATGCGCGGATCGGCCGCATACGTGCGGTACATATAATCCCGTTCTTTGTCGGTGACCATTTCCAGCGTGAGTTCGTCGTGGTTACGCAGGAAAATCGCCCACTGACAATTATCAGGAATGTCGGGGGTTTGGCGCATGATCTCGATGATCGGATAGCGATCCTCTTGGGCAATGGCCATATACATCCGTGGCATCAGCGGGAAGTGATAAGCCATGTGGCATTCATCACCGTCACCGAAATATTCGCGTACATCTTCCGGCCATTGATTGGCTTCCGCGAGAAACATCCGGCCTTGGTAGCGGGTATCCATAGCCGCGCGCATTTGTTTCAATACCGCGTGGGTTTCAGGCAGGTTTTCGTTATTCGTGCCCTCGCGGACACACAGATAGGGAATGGCGTCCAAGCGCATGCCATCCACCCCGATGTCAAACCAAAAGCGCATAATGCGAGTCACGGCATTAACAACGGACGGGTTATTGTGGTTCAGATCCGGCTGATGGGAGAAAAATCGGTGCCAGTAATACTGTTTAGCTACGGGGTCCCAGGCCCAGTTGGACGATTCGGTATCGGTAAAAATAATCCGAGTTTCTGGGAATTTGCGGTCATCATCGTTCCACACATAGAAATTGCGCTTGGCTGACCCCTTGGGCGCTCGCCGAGCGGCCTGAAACCACGGGTGTTGATCTGAGGTGTGGTTGATGACCAATTCGGTGATCACTTTCAGATCACGGCGGTGAGCCTCGCGCACGAAGCGGCGGAGATCCTGCCGGGTACCGTAATCGGGGTGGACATTGCGGTAATCGCCGATGTCATAGCCGTCATCACGCAAGGGTGACGGGTAAAAGGGCAGTATCCACAGAGTATTGACGCCGAGCGATTTCACATAGTCCAGTTTACGGGTCAGACCGCGAAAATCACCGATGCCGTCGTTGTTCAGATCGAAGAACGCTTTAACGTGGAGCTGGTAAATAATCGCGTCTTTGTACCACAGCGGGTCGTCCTGCCAAGACGGTGGCGCTGCATTGCTGCTCATGATCAATCCCCTTTAGCCGTGATCAGTGGTAGAATCAGTAGACATATTAGCGCTGACATGGAAAATATGGGCGGCGACTTTATGGGGGTTTAATTCCACATAATTGCGTTCGCCTTGCCAAGTGTAGCGCTCGCCGGAAATTAAATCCTCAACCTGATAAGGCCGTTCTGGATCAACACCCAAAGCGGTTAAATCCAGTGTGGCCCAACCCGACTGGGTAGCGCGGTAATCGAGGCTAACAACCACCAGAATGATATCGGACAACGTCTCGTCGGTTTTGCTGTAGCACAGCATCTGATCGTTATCAATCGAGTGAAACACCAAGCGCCAGTCTGCGTGTAACGCCGGATGGCTATGGCGAATCCGGTTGATTCGAGCAATAAAGTCGGTCAGGGCATCCGGTCGATCCAGCGCCCAGTCTTTGATCTCGTATTTTTCCGAATAGCGGTATTCTTCCTTGTCGGGTGCCAGTGGAGTGTGTTCCCAGACTTCATACGCTGGCCCATAAATCCCGTAGTTTGCCGTCATGGTTGCCGCCAAAACCAGGCGAATCAAAAAGGCCGGACGCCCCCCATATTGCAAATAATGCGGCAAAATATCCGGCGTATTCGGCCAAAAATTCGGTCGAAAGTATTCGCGACTGTCAGTAGCCGTCAATTCTTGGAGATAGGCTTCAAGTTCCTCTTTGGTATTGCGCCAAGTAAAATAAGTGTAGGACTGCGTGAACCCGCCCTTAGCCAAGCGATGCATGACCTTGGGACGGGTAAAGGCTTCGGAGAGAAAAATCGCTTGCGGGTACTGGGCTTTGACCTTAGCAATCGCATAATCCCAAAAGCGAAAGGCTTTGGTATGGGGGTTATCGACTCGGAAAATCATCACCCCTTGCTGACACCAGTACAGAAACACGTCGGTCAACTCATCCCATAAGTTCTGCCAATCTTCGGACTCGAAATTCAGCGGGTAAATGTCTTGGTATTTCTTCGGCGGGTTTTCCGCATACTGAACCGTGCCATCCGGCCGCCAGCGAAACCACTGGGGATGTTCGCTCACCCAAGGGTGATCCGGGGCAGCCTGAAAAGCGATGTCTAAAGCCACCTGCATATTCAATTCATTGGCGCGGCGAACAAAGTCATGAAAATCGCCTAAGGTGCCCAGTTGGGGGTGAATGGCGGTATGCCCCCCTTCTGCCGCACCGATGGCCCACGGCACCCCAACGTCATCGGGTTCGGCAATGAGGGTGTTGTTTTTGCCCTTGCGATTAATGCGCCCGATAGGATGGATCGGTGGTAAATACACCACATCGAAGCCCATATCGTGAATACGCGGCAGCCAACGTGCGGCATCGCGCAAGCTACCGTGCTCTAAACGGATGCCACAGGAACGCGGGAAGACTTCGTACCAAGTACTGAACCGAGCGTAGGGGGGGTCAACAATGACCGACAAGCTGTGGGCGTAATTGCTGGCCCAGCGCCGATCGGCATAGCGCATCATCAAACGGGCGAGTTCACCGTCCAAAGCCTGCACCCGACGAGTCTCCAAATCACCGTCACCGCCTAACCATTCAGCCCAGCCCCTGAGCTGCTTGGCTTCATCACCCCGCGCTCGGTCAGCCGCTGCGGCAATCCACTCGGCCCCCACCCGCAAGGCTAAGTGAATATCGTCAGGATCAATACGCCGTTGGAAATCGTGGCGCCAGGATTGAAAATGATCGACCCAGGCACTGATGGTGTACTCATAACGCCCCAGTTCGCTGACGCTAAACACACCACGCCAACGATCATTACCCAAGGCCACCATCGCGTGTTCCTGCCACTGATCAGCGCCCTCACGGCGATAACGCAATACCACGGTCAATGTATCATGACCATCACCAAAGGCATCGCATTCGACCACGACCTGCTCGCCCACGACGCGCTTGATGGCAAACTGACCGCCATCGATTTCCGGCTTCACCGCTTCGATCACTGCTCGGCAGCGGCCATCTAGGTTTGTCGGTTCCGACATGAACTGTCCTCATTGCTCGTTGTAATTGTGGGGGGGTAGCGTATACCGGATGTCGTCCAGTCAGGAGTTATTGTTGTCGGCTCGCCCCGCTTTTGCAAGGTTTGAGCGCCGCAGTGCTGCTCAGTCAGCGCCGTACTGTCGCGCCAAAAAAATGAAGTTTGAGTTTCCACATTGACTTAGCCCCCGATTAAGAGTAATACTTTAGGTGAGGAGTAAAGGGGGGATACCCCAACACAATAAGCGCCGTACCACCATCAGCGACCTAAAAGAGACGCGCTATGACTAACCACAAGTCGATTAATATGACTCGCCCGCTGGATTTAAGGCACGACCAGCGTCATGTCGGCCCACAACGTATGCAACGACCGACCTATGTTGATCTGTTGCCGACCTGTAATAACGCCTGCCCAGCCGGTGAAAACATCCAAGCTTGGTTGACTTATGCCCAAGCAGGGCAGTTTCAACAGGCGTGGCAGATGCTCACCCAAGACAACCCACTGCCCAGTGTGCATGGGCGGGTGTGTTACCACCCCTGCGAAACGGCTTGCAATCGCGGCAAACTCGATTCTGCAGTCAGTATTCACGCTGTTGAGCGTTTTCTCGGCGATCTGGCCATTGAGCAGGATTGGCAGTTTAAACTAACCGCGCCCGCCAGCGGTAAACGGGTGCTGGTTGTCGGTGCTGGACCGAGCGGCTTGTCAGCCGCCTACCATTTAACCCGTATGGGGCATAGCGTGGAAATCCACGAAGCCGGACCAATGGCGGGTGGGATGATGCACTTTGGTATCCCAGCTTATCGTTTGCCGCGCGCTATCTTGGATGCAGAAATCCGGCGCATCGAGACCATGGGCGTTAAATTCGTGCTCAACCATCGGGTGGATGATGTGCTGGCGGAACAGGCAGAGGGGCAGTTTGACGCCATTTTCGTTGCCGTTGGTGCCCATATCAGTCGCCGCACGGAAATCCCCGCCCGTGATGCGGGCAAAATGCTCGACGCCATCAGCTTTCTTAAAGACGTGGAAACCGGCAACGCGCCGCAACTCGGCCGCCGCGTGGCGATTTATGGGGGCGGCAATACCGCTATGGACACCGCGCGGGTGGCTAAGCGCCTAGGGTATGAGCCGTTGATCATTTATCGTCGGGATCGGAGCAATATGCCTGCCCATGACTTTGAGGCCGACGAAGCCCTGCAAGAAGACGTTAAAATCCACTGGTTGCGCACGATTAAACAGGTTGAAGATACGACCTTTACGGTAGAAGTGATGGCATTGGATGACAACGGTCGTCCGCAGCCCACCGGCCAGTTAGAAACCCTAGAGGCCGATGCCCTGATTATGGCCTTAGGTCAGGATGTGGATACGAGTTTCCTCAGTAAAGTGCCTGGGGTGAAATTTGTCAATGGAGTCACCGTAGTCGATCAGCGGATGATGACCGGTTATCCCGGCTTGTTCGCCGGTGGGGATATGGTGCCCTCGGAACGTACGGTCACGATTGGCGTGGGGCATGGCAAAAAAGCGGCACGGCATATTGATGCTTGGTTGCGTGGCGAGACCTATGTCAAACCGCCTAAACACCCCTTGGCCACCTTCGATAAATTGCATGTCTGGTATTACACCGATGCCGCACAACGCCCCCAAGGCCATTTGGATTTAAAACAGCGGCTCAGTGGCTTTGAGGAAGTCGTATCGGGATTAAGCGCCAAAGACGCCGTGTATGAGGCCAAGCGCTGTTTATCCTGCGGCAACTGCTACGAGTGCGACGGCTGTTACGGGGCCTGTCCGGAAGATGCCGTGATTAAATTAGGACCGGGTAAACGCTACCGTTTCGACTATGATTTATGCACCGGCTGTGCCGTGTGTTTTGAGCAGTGCCCCTGCCATGCCATTGAAATGATTGCGGAACCACAACAGACTGATTCTAAATAATCTCAATAATAACAAGGCGGATAACGCCAAACTCCAAGGAATAGGAGCTAACGTAAACGTTCAGCCCCCCCTGACTTAAGCCTCCTCTTCCTTTGGGCGAGGGGACTGAACGATTACGAACCCACCACTGCAGTGTATTGGAGGAAATTATCATGTCCGACCGGCAAATCACCATGATTGACGGCAACGAGGCCGCCGCTTACGTCGCCTACCGGGTCAACGAAGTCTGTACCATTTATCCCATCACCCCGTCTTCGACTATGGCCGAACTGGCCGATCAATGGGCGTCGGAAGGCATTAAAAATATTTGGGGCACAGTACCCTTAGTGATGGAAATGCAAAGCGAAGGGGGTGCGGCGGGTGCGGCTCATGGAGCTTTGCAAACCGGCGCATTGACCACGACGTTCACCGCGTCTCAGGGATTAATGCTGATGATCCCGAATATGTATAAAATCGCTGGAGAATTGACCCCGGCGGTGTTTCACGTCGCTGCGCGTTCTTTAGCCACCCAAGGCTTGTCCATCTTTGGTGATCATCAGGATGTGATGGCGGTGCGAGCCACAGGGTTTTGTCTGCTGGCGTCGAACTCGGTGCAAGAAGCCCATGATATGGCGCTGATCGCCCAAGCGGCCACCTTGGAGTCGCGGGTACCGTTTATCCACTTTTTCGACGGGTTCCGCACCTCGCATGAAATCAATAAACTCACCTTGCTGAGCGATGCCGAAATCCGTGCCATGATTGACGATGAGTTGGTATTGGCGCACCGCTCGCGGGCGCTGAACCCCGACAATCCGTTTATTCGCGGCACGGCGCAAAACCCCGATACCTATTTTCAAAGTCGAGAAACCGTCAACCCGTTTTATGCCAAAGTGCCGGATATCGTCCAAGGCGTGATGGATCGGTTTGCCGATCTGACCGGGCGACGCTATCAATTATGCGAGTATTTTGGTGCCCCTGATGCCGAGCGTGTGGTGGTCTTAATGGGTTCGGGTGCCGAAACCGCCTGCCAGACCGCTGAATACCTCAATGCTCAAGGTCAAAAGCTGGGCGTGCTCAAGGTGCGCTTGTGTCAACCGCTGTCGGCGCGCCATCTGCTGGCTCAATTGCCCGCCAGTGTGCGTTCTATTGCGGTGCTGGAGCGTACCAAGGAACCCGGAGCCAGCGGCGAGCCGTTGTATCTGGACATAGTGAATACCCTAGTCGAAGCCCAGGTTGCCGATGTGCTGCCGATGGAACGCTTGCCGAGGATTGTCGGCGGGCGCTACGGGCTGTCGTCCAAAGAATTTACCCCAGCGATGTGCAAAGCGGTATTCGATGAACTGGCCAAGGCTCAGCCTAAAAACCATTTCACGGTTGGCATCACCGATGATGTCACCCACACCAGTCTTGAGGTCGATTCCAGCTTTATGATCGAGTCCGAGCGCGCCGTGCGCGCCATGTTCTTCGGTCTGGGGGCAGACGGCACGGTGGGGGCTAACAAAAACTCGATTAAAATTATTGGCGATGATCCTGGATTTTTCGCCCAAGGCTATTTTGTCTATGACTCGAAAAAATCCGGCTCGCAGACCATTTCCCATCTGCGTTTTGGCCCTGACGCCATCCATGCCCCTTATCTGGTGCAGTCAGCGAATTTCATCGGCTGTCATCAGTTCAATTTCCTCAACCGAGGCGACGTGCTGAACAATGCCGCGCCAGGGGCGGTGTTGCTGCTCAACACCAGCCCGCATCAACCCCAAGAGGTCTGGGAGCATATTCCCCAGCCGGTGCAGGCGGAAATTATCGCCAAGCAGTTAAAAGTCTATGGGATTAATGCCGAGCAAGTGGCCCGTGATAACGGTATGGGCACGCGGATTAATATCATTATGCAGACCTGCTTTTTCGCCATCTCTGGGGTGTTGCCGCGCGATCAGGCCATCGAAAAAATCAAATACGCCATCGAGAAAACCTATGCGCGTAAAGGCCGCGAGGTGGTGAATAAAAATTTCCAAGCGGTTGATAATACCCTAGTGAATTTACATGAAATTGTGGTGCCCGCAACAGCGACCAGCACCACATTACTACCGCCGACAGTGGCGGCTAACGCTCCGGAGTTTGTCCGCAACGTCACCGCCATGATGATGGCCGGACGCGGCAACGAGCTGCCGGTCAGTGCCCTGCCGGTGGATGGTACCTATCCCAGTGCGACAACCCGCTGGGAAAAGCGCAATATCTCGAATTTTGTCCCGATCTGGGAACCGGAGATTTGCATCCAATGCGGCAATTGCAGCTTGGTGTGCCCGCATGGGGTGATTCGCTCCAAATTCTACGATCAGGCCGATCTGGAGCAAGCACCAGCGGCATTCAAAACCGCGCCGATTGATGCCCGAGGTATGCCCGATATTCGCTACACCTTGCAAGTCTATCTGGAAGACTGTACCGGCTGCGGCTTATGTGTGGAGGTGTGCCCGGCTAAAAGCAAAGAGCAAGTCGGGCATAAAGCGATTAATATGGCTCTAAAAGCACCGGTTCAGGACGCCGAAAAAGCCAACATTGAGTTCTTCGAGTGCTTGCCTGAGGTGGATCGTGGACGGGTCAATTTCTCAACAGTGCGTGGGGTGCAGTTCTTGCCACCGCTGTTTGAGTTTTCAGGAGCGTGTGCTGGATGTGGCGAAACGCCTTATCTGAAACTGCTCTCCCAGCTCTTTGGCGACCGTCTGCTGGTGGCCAATGCCACCGGTTGCTCGTCCATCTATGGCGGTAATCTGCCCACCACCCCGTGGGCGGTCAACAACGAAGGGCGTGGGCCGGCGTGGTCGAATTCCTTATTTGAAGATAACGCCGAATTTGGTTTAGGTTTTCGCCTGACCGCCGATCAGCAATTAGCCTATGCGCAAACGCTGCTGCGCGCTTTGGCGGCTCGCATCGGTGCGGATTTAGTGGATGACCTGCTCCAGGCTGAGCAGACAACTGAGATCGATATTCGCCACCAGCGCACCCGAGTGGCGGTGCTGAAACAACGCCTGAACACCCTAGATGATCCCCGTGCTCGCCAGTTACTGGCGATTGCTGACCAACTGGTACGTCGCAGCGTGTGGATTGTCGGCGGCGACGGTTGGGCTTACGATATCGGGTCTTCGGGGGTTGATCACGTTCTCGGCAGTGGCCGTGACATCAATATTCTGGTCATGGACACCGAAGTGTATTCCAACACCGGCGGGCAAATGTCGAAATCCACGCCGCTGGGGGCGGTGGCTAAATTTGCGGCTGCTGGCAAGCGGGTGGGCAAAAAAGATCTAGCCTTGCAGGCCATTTCCTACGGCAATGTTTATGTCGCCCGCGTCGCTTTGGGTGCGAATCCCCAGCAAACCCTGCTGGCGTTCCGCGAAGCGGAAGCGTATCCGGGACCGGCGCTGATTTTGGCCTACAGTCACTGTATCGCTCATGGCATTAATATGCAGCGAGGTCTGGAACAGCAACATTTGGCGGTGGAGTGTGGGCATTGGCCGCTAGTGCGCTATAATCCGGCAGTACGTGAATCAGACGAAAATCCGTTCATACTCGATTCGCCGCGTCCGCGAATTCCGTTGCAGGAATACGCGTATAATGAGGTGCGCTATAAAATCTTGGCTCACACCCATGCCAAAGAGGCACAAGCTCTGATGGAGCAAGGCCAACAGGCGATTAATCAACGCTGGCAGGTGTACGAAGAGATGGCGGCGCGCGCAGGCGAGACGTTTCAACCGCAGTTTAAATAAGTAATGGCTCACGCCGTTGCTGAATCATTCAGCAACGGCCTTAATCCGGCAAGGGGCAGCAGCAATGGATTTAACAACGACGTATATGGGGATACCTCTGCAACATCCTATCGTGGCCTCTGCTTCGCCGCTGTCGAGCAGTGTGGCCGGTATTCGACGCCTAGAAGATGCCGGAGCCGCTGCTGTGGTTCTGTTCTCGCTGTTCGAGGAGCAGTTACGGCATGAAAGCGCGGCGCTAGAACATCTGATGATGGCTGGCACGGAGAGCTTTGCCGAATCGCTCAATTATTTTCCAGAAATTGATGATTACTCGGTCGGTCCCGATCATTACTTGGAACTGCTGCGTGAGGCCAGTGCGGCGGTGGATATTCCCCTGATCGGCAGTTTAAACGGCATCACCAATGACGGTTGGACTGAATACGCTCGGTTGATGCAGCAGGCGGGGGCTAAAGGCATCGAGCTGAATATTTACTACATTCCCGCCGACTTAACCACCAGCGGACGCGATATTGAGCAGCGCTACCTTGATATCGTCACCGCAGTGAAGTCCTCGGTGACTGTGCCGGTGGCGGTTAAACTCAGTCCGTTTTTCAGCGCCATCGGTGCGATGGCCAAAGCGCTGGACGAGGCTGGAGCGGATGCCTTGGTGCTGTTTAACCGTTTCTATCAACCCGATTTTGACCTAGAAGCGTTAGAAGTTGCACCCAATCTGCACCTGAGCAGTCCCGAGGAAATCCGTTTACCCCTGTTGTGGATCGCCATTTTGTACGGCCAGTTGTCGGCTTCCTTAGCGGCAACCCGGGGGGTGGACAGCTCGATCGAAGTGGTCAAATACCTGATGGCCGGAGCCGATGCGGTGATGACCACCTCGGCTTTACTGAAACATGGTGTGGATCACCTAGGTGTTCTGCGTGATGGTTTGCACACTTGGCTGGAAAACCACGAGTATATGTCTGTGCAGCAAATGCAAGGTTCGATGAGCCAGCGTAATGTCGCTGATCCTACGGCTTTTGAACGAGCGAATTACATTAAAACCTTGGAAAGTTATAAGCTGCCCTATAGTTAATTAAGCGTCATACTGTTGTTGCCTAATGCAGTCGGATCGGCTAGCCTGTACCGACGAGGTGCCTAAGCACAGGATGTGCTGAATATGCGAGTAGTCTTCAAGAACACGCTTCCCTAATGCCCCCAACCACCAAAATTCTACTGGTTGACGATGATCTAACCAGCCTAAACATGCTCTCACAGGCTCTGAGTGAGCAGTACGATGTGCTGCTGGCCACTTCGGGAGCCACTGCCCTGGAATTGGCCGAGCCCACTCTACCGGCTCTCATCTTATTGGATGTGATGATGCCGGAAATGGATGGGCTGGAAACCTTACGGTGTCTGCGTGACAGCGACTGGGGGCACGATATCCCCGTGATTCTGGTCACTGCGGATAATCGCACGACGACCCAAGTGTCTGGCCTCAGGCAGGGGGCTGACGATTTCATTGCCAAGCCGGTAATTACACCAGTAGTGCAGGCACGGGTACGCAATGTGTTGGAACGACACCAGTTGCTGGATCGGTTGCGCAAGCAAGAAGAGCAATACCGCAGGCTGTCAGAAGATGCGCCTCTATACATCAGTGCTTTTTTACCAGATGGGACATTGACCTATGTTAATAAAGCGCTGGCGCAATTAGCTCAATTACCTCCTGACGATCTGCTAGGGCGGCGTTTCTACGATTGGTTGATACCTGAAGAACAGGTGCGCATCAAGCAACGACTGGCGGCACTGACCCCAGAACAACCGGTGGACAACCACGAGCAAACCTACTACGCCCCAGACGGCCAACAGCGCATTCTGCAGTGGATCAACCGTGCTTTTTTCGATACATCAGACACCTTGCTATTTTATCAATCAATCGGTTGTGATATTACTGAGCGTAAACAACAAGAAGCAGAGGAAAAACGCATCAATGAAGTGCTCAATATTACCGGTCATATTGCGGGTGTCGGCGCATGGGAATTAGATATCCCAACTCAGCGACTGTGGTGGTCTGAGGAAACGTTCCGCATTCATGGTTTGGAACCCGGCGCACAACCCGATGTAGCTACCGCTATTGAGTATTATGCTCCTACCTCACGCCCAATGATTGCTGCAGCGGTTGAACAAGGCGCACGCAACGGCACACCTTGGGATTTAACATTAGAGGTTGTCCGAGCGGATGGCCAACGCATCTGGGTACGCACCTTGGGTGTAGCCAAACTCGTCGATGGGCACCCCCAGCGTCTTATCGGGGCGTTTCATGATATCACCGAGCGCAAACGCTTTGAAGACCGGCTGAAACTGGCCGCCAGTGTCTTTGAGCACTCCAGTGAAGGCATCACCATCACCGATGCCCACGGGACCATTCTGGACGTAAACGCCGCCTTTACTCAGATCACGGGGTACAGCCGTGAGGAAGTGCTGGGAAAAAACCCTCGGATTCTCAATTCAGGCCGCCAAAGCCGGGCGTTCTATGAGCAGATGTGGCACAGCCTACGCACCCAGGGGAGCTGGGCAGGGGAGATCTGGAACCGGCGCAAGAATGGTGAAGTGTATGCTGAGCTGCTGACCATCAGTGCGATACACGATAAAGATCGCCAAGTGCAGCGGTATATTGCCTTGTTTTCAGACGTGTCAGCACAAAAAGAACATCAGCGTCAGTTGGAGCAGATTGCACACTACGATGTGCTCACCGGTTTACCGAATCGAGTGCTGCTGGCCGACCGTCTGCGTCAAGCAATGGCGCAGACAATGCGACGGGGTGAGCAGATTGCAGTGGCCTACCTGGATCTGGATGGCTTCAAAACCATCAATGACTGCTACGGTCATGAGGCCGGTGATCGCTTGTTGATCAGGATCGCTAAGCGCATCAAGCGGATTCTGCGCCAAGGCGATACCTTAGCTCGCCCAGGCGGTGATGAGTTTGTGGTGGTATTTAATGATTTATCCACTATGGATGAATGTTTGCCGCTGTTACGCCGCTTGCTCAATACCGTCAGTGAATCGGTCGATACGGAAGAACAAGGGATGCAAGTCTCGGCCAGTCTGGGAGTCAGTACCTACCCCCAAGCTGAGCCGATTGATGCCGATCAGTTGCTGCGCCAAGCCGATCAAGCCATGTATCAGGCTAAATTATCCGGTAAAAACCGCTACCATCTGTTTGATGCCGTCCATGACCGTGCACTACGCGAACGCCATGAAAGCCGCAAGCGTATCCACCAAGCCTTGGTCAATAACGAGTTCATTTTGTATTACCAGCCGAAGGTCAATATGCGCCACGGCACAGTCATCGGCGCTGAGGCACTGATCCGCTGGCAACATCCTGAACGTGGTGTGTTAGCGCCAGGGGCGTTTCTGCCGCTGATCGACCATCATCCTTTAATGATTGAGCTGGGGGATTGGGTCATCGCAACCGCAGTGGCTCAGATCAGCGCTTGGCGGGCAGCGGGTCTTGTCCTGCCGATTAGTGTGAACATTGATGCGTTGCAACTGGCTCAAGCGGATTTTATCGATAAACTGCGCACGACTTTAAGCCGGTATCCTGAGGTACAAGCCAGTGGTCTAGAGCTAGAAATTTTAGAAACCAGCACTCTGCAAGATATTGATCAAGTTTCAGAAATTTTGTGTGCTGGACGAGATCTGGGTCTATCCTTTGCGCTGGATGATTTCGGCACCGGCTACTCCTCGCTCAGTTACCTGAAGCGCTTGCCCGTGGAAACGCTCAAGATTGATCAGAGTTTTGTCCGCGATATGCTGGATGATCCCGATGATTTAGCCATTCTCGAAGGCATCATCAGTCTGGCCGAAGCCTTTCGACGTACCGTGATTGCCGAAGGCGTGGAAACCACCGCCCACGGTGAATTACTGCTGCAACTCGGCTGCGAACTGGGTCAAGGCTATGCCATTGCGCGGCCTATGCCTGCCGCTCAGATTCCTGATTGGTGCGCTCAGTGGCAGCCGGAAGCATTATGGACGACTACCGAGCCGATTGCCCATCATCAGATATCCATACTGTTCGCCATGGTTGAGCATCGGGCATGGTATACGGCCTTGTGGCGTTATCTCAATGATGAACACTCCCAAGCCCCTGCACTGGGTAGCGATCAATGTCATTTAGGGCACTGGTTGGATAATCAAATTCAGAGTAATCAAGCCAATGCGGCAGACTACGCTGCAATCATCCGCCTGCACCAGAGTATTCACCAACAGGCTATTAATCTGGTTGAACTCAAGCAGGCTGGTGATAAAGCTAAGGCAGTAGCGCATTTCCAAGACATTGAAGCCTTGCATGAGAACATCAACCAAGCATTGCGGCGGTTGATGGTTGAGAACCATTAAGCCGGTGACGGAGCAAAAAACAGTTCAGTTGCTTGGCACTAAGCGCAATAACGGTCCATTCGGCTCATCCACCAGAACATAAATTAAGCCTTGATGAACGGCAACGTCACGAATACGATACCGTTTTTCGGTCAACATGCGATGTTCAGTGGTGATCACCCTGCCTTGGCGTTCAAAACGGCCCAAATAACGGTGGGCGAGGTTGCCCATAAGCACTTGTCCTTGCCAATCGGGAAAGGCATCCCCCTGATAAAAGGCCAAACCCGAGGGTGGAAAGCCTTGCTGTCCATCTGGGTAGTGCCCATCAATCCAGTAATAGATGGGATCAACAGTATTCGGGTCCTGTGGGGGCTGGACACCAATCGGTGCCTGGCTGTCATATTCGCGTGACCAAGTGGCAATAGGCCATCCATAGTTGCCACCAGGATGATCAACAATATTGATCTCATCCC
>PWUP01000132.1 GCA_003562535.1 Gammaproteobacteria bacterium
GAGCCAGTTCGGCAGGCGGCTGCTGACCAAGGACACTGAGGGCTGCGGTCAAGGCAGGGCCGGGACGGGCATCATCTAGGGCTAAGGCTCCGGTTTGCTTGCTGAGCTTACTACCCTGAGCATCCACGACGACCGGGATATGTAAGTATTCTGGGGTTGGCTGCTGCAATAACTGCTGAAGATAAATCTGCCGAGGGGTGGAATCGAGCAAATCGCTGCCACGCACGACTTGTGTCACCCCTTGATGGGCATCATCCACCACCACCGCAAGCTGGTAGGCAATAATCCCATCAGCCCGTTGCACGATAAAGTCGCCCACTTCGGCCTCAAGCTGCTGAGACTGCCGGCCTTGCAGGCGATCAGTGAACTGGATGGTCTGGGATGGGGTGCGAACCCGCAACGCAGCAGGCCGCTGCGGCTGGCGCATTCCCGTGCGACACCACCCCGGATAAATCCACCCCGATGCCCCCATACGCGCATAACGTGCTAGCCGTCGGCGGCTACAAGTACACGGATAAACCCACCCCCCTGCCTGCAACTGCGCTACGGCTTGGTGATAATCCGCCTGGTGCTGGCTTTGATAGGACAGCGACCCATCCCAGTTCAGCCCATAGGCGACCAGGGTATGGATAATACGCTCAGCCGCACCCGCGACCACTCGTGGCGTGTCCACATCCTCAATGCGGAGCAACCAGCGCCCAGCGTGGGTGCGCGCTTCTAGGAAGCTGGCTAGAGCAGCTAATAGCGAGCCAAAATGCAGCGGGCCACTGGGAGAAGGAGCAAAGCGCCCAACAACCACAGCGCTCAGTACAGTCGTTAGCGTGGGCGATGTTTTTCCTTAATTTCTTGAACGGTCTTGCAATCAATGCACAACGTAGCCGTGGGACGTGCTTCGAGTCGCCGCAGACCGATTTCAATACCACACGATTCACAATACCCATATTCATCGGCATCAATCAGAGCGAGTGTGTCCTGGATCTTCTTCAGCAACTTGCGTTCACGATCACGGGTACGCAACTCCAAGGCAAATTCTTCTTCCTGACTGGCTCGATCAGTAGGATCAGGATAACTGGCCGAGTCATCTTTCATGTGGCTGACTGTCTGGGTCACGCTTTGCTGCAACTGGCTCTGCCAGGTGAGCAATAATTTCCGAAAATGCGCTTTCTGCGCTTCATTCATATACTCTTCCGAATCCACTAACTCGTAAGGCGCTGTCTCAGGAGCGCTGAGTGGCTTATCAACCCGTACCATATCGACTCCTTCTGTGAGTGTCGTCAATCAAAGGAAGTGCTTATAGCAAAAAGCCGCTATTCGAGCAATCCATACTCATGAAATGCTGTTATTTGATTCGATTTTAGCTATTATTAGGCTCACCTTGCTGAGCGACAAATGGTTAATAATCGTTCATTTTAGTATGTAAATTTCGATGATTAAGAGGATATTACACTCATGAAGCACCTAGCTGTCGCTGTTTTCAGCGCAACACTGGCCATCGGCTCGCTGGCCACCGCTCCCATAGCGCACGCCCAACAAACCTTTGTCAACATTGGCACCGGCGGGCAAACGGGGGTGTATTTTGTCGTCGGCCAATCGATTTGCCGGTTGGTCAATCGTAACACCGCTGAGCACGGTATTCGTTGTACCGCCCCTTCCACCGGGGGGTCGGTGGCCAATCTTAATGCGCTGCGCGCTGGTGAGCAGGAAATGGGTGTCGCCCAGTCCGATCAGCAATACAACGCCTTAAATGGCCTAGGGGCCTTTGCCAATGCCGGTCCCATGGAAGAACTGCGTGCCGTGTTCTCGGTACATCCTGAACCGTTTACCGTCGTCGCTCGTGCCGATTCCGGCATCACCACTTTTGAGGATCTGGTCGGCAAGCGCGTCAATATCGGCAACCCCGGTTCGGGGCAACGCGCCACTATGGATACCTTAATGGAAATGCGCGGTTGGTCACGCGGGGATTTTGCCTTGGCCTCTGAACTGCGTGCTGCCGAACAGGCTCAAGCGCTGTGCGACAACCGTGTTGACGCCATTGTCTATGTGGTCGGTCATCCGAACGGCTCCATCCAAGAAGCCACCACCTCATGCGATACCCGGATTATTCCGGTCACTGGTGAGGACATTGACCAACTGGTTGCCGATAACCCTTATTACGCGGTAGCCACCATCCCCGGCGGCATGTACAACAACAACCCGGATGACATCCAAACCTTTGGGGTCGGGGCGACGTTTGTATCCACCACCAATGTCAGCGAGGAAATCATTTACCAAGTGGTCAAAGCGGTATTTGATAATTTTGACCGCTTCAAGCGCCTGCACCCCGCCTTTGAGGGGCTGCAAGAAGAAGCCATGACCACCAATGGGCTATCGGCTCCGCTGCATGATGGGGCGGTGCGTTACTTCACCGAACGCGGCTGGATGTAATCTGGGTAGCTCCGGGAGTCACTTGACTCCCGGAGCAAAAAACAGGCGTTTTATCTCGACCTTACGCTTACGCTAGCCATCATCTACTCGGCAGGAGATCTCCTTAATGCTTGCTTACCGCCGCTGTATTCCCGTGTTGTTTGCAGCTCTAGC
>PWUP01000267.1 GCA_003562535.1 Gammaproteobacteria bacterium
GAACTGGTGGAGATCACCCCGGAACTGCACATCAAACGCAGTAAGACCGGCCTGGAGCTGCATATTGATCCGCAACCCCCGACCACCCGCCGTGGTGATGCATGGACTCCGATCTGGATGGTGGAGGAAAACCCGGCGCGTTGGCTTCTCGTGCGCATGAATGATGAGCAGACGCGGCTATACCAGCTGCTCAATCGCGGCCAGGGCATTAGCCTGCCTAGCGCCGCCGAAAACCCCTTGCAAGAGGTTCTGGGGTCCTTGGCCAAGGTCATCACCATTCATTCTGATACCGACCTGAGCGCCAACCCCGATGCCGACCTGATCGAACACCAGGGTGATCCACACCCCTGTCTGGCACTCACGCCTCTGAACAGCGGCCTCAGCGCCGAGCTACGGGTGCGGCCCATGGGTCCGGGACAAAACGCCTATCCGCCTGGTCATGGCGGGGCGCAGTTCGTGACCCTGGACCCTGAGGGGCAGCCCTGTCGCGCCATCCGTGATCTCGAAACCGAACGCCAGCAGGCCGATGCGCTGGTCAGTGCCTGCACCACACTGCATCCCTGGGAGGTCCAGCCTTATTACTGGCATATTGAGGAGACGGAGGACTGTCTGGAGGTATTGGAGCAGCTCGCACAACTGAGTGATCAGGTCACCCTGGAGTGGCCCGAAGGGGAAAGCCTGCGTCTGCGTGGCCCCACGCTATCCGGCCTTGCTCTGAGCCTCAGGCTGCGCCAAAATAATGAGTGGTTTGAGGCCAGCGGGCAGGTGCAGGTTGATGAAAATCTGGTGCTGGATCTGCAAAAACTGCTGGGTCTGGTCGCCCAGCATGACTCGCGCTTTCTGCCCTTGGGCGATGGCCAATTCATCACCCTGACCACTGCATTTCGCAAGCGCCTGGAGGACATGAACAACCTCGCCGACAGCGCCGCACGCAAGCCGCGCTATCACGCCCTCAGCGCCCCCTTGCTGGAGGAGATCATCGGCGAGGTCGGTGAGCTCAAGGTACCCAAGCGTTGGCTGGAATACCGTGACCGCCTGCGCAGCGCCGAGAGCCAACCGGCTGAACTCCCCAAGACCTTCACGGCCGAACTGCGCCCGTATCAGCTCGAAGGCTATCAGTGGCTGATGCGCCTAGCGGCCTGGGGCGTAGGCGCCTGCCTGGCTGATGATATGGGGCTGGGCAAGACCATACAGGTGCTGGCCGTGCTGGTGGCGCGTGCCACGCAAGGCCCCAGCCTGGTGATCGCCCCCACCTCGGTGGCACATAACTGGCGTGCTGAGATGCAGCGGTTTGCACCAACCCTGAACCCGGTATTGCTGGGCAACCAGGAACGCAGCGCGCAGATCGAGGCCCTCAAGCCCTTTGATGTGCTGATCACCAGCTATGGCCTGATGGTGCAGGAGATCGAGGCACTTAACGCACGCGAGGACTGGAACTGCCTGGTGCTGGATGAGGCCCAGGCCATCAAGAACCCTACCACCCTACGCGCCCGCGCCGCCTGTCAACTCAGCGCGGATTTTCGCGTCATCACCACCGGCACACCGATTGAAAACAATCTGGGCGAGCTGTGGAGCCTGTTTCGCTTTCTTAACCCCTGGCTGCTGGGCTCACTGCAGGCCTTTAATCACCGTTTTGCCAAACCCATTGAACTCGAACAAAGCCCAGCCGTGCGCGATCGCCTGCGCCGACTCATGCGCCCGTTTATCCTGCGCCGCCTCAAGAGTGCTGTGCTGGATGAGCTGCCACCGCGCACCGAGATTCGTCTGGAGGTTACCCCGTCCAAGGAGGAAATCGCCTTCTATCAGGCACTGCGCCGTCATGCCCTGGAACAACTGGATCATGCCGAGACCATCCGCGAGGAGAGAGCCCGCTTCCAGATCCTGGCCGCCATCACCCGGCTGCGCCGGGCCGCCTGCAATCCACGCCTGATCGACCCCAAGCTGCGTATCCCCTCCAGCAAGCAGGCATTATTCTTGGAGGTACTCAATGAGCTGCGCGAGGGTGGCCACCGTGCCCTAGTCTTCAGCCAGTTTGTCGATCATCTGAGCCTGATTCGCCAAGCCCTCGATGAACAGCAGATCAGTTATCAGTATCTGGATGGCGCAACCCCTATGAACGCCCGCAGCCAGCGGGTGCAAGCCTTCCAGGCCGGCGAAGGCGAGGTGTTTTTGATCAGCCTCAAGGCCGGTGGCACCGGGTTGAACCTGACCGCCGCTGATTATGTGATTCACCTTGACCCTTGGTGGAACCCGGCTGTCGAAGACCAGGCCTCAGATCGCGCCCACCGCATGGGCCAGCAACGCCCGGTCACGGTCTATCGCCTGGTGGTCAACAATAGCATCGAGGAACGCATCCTGGAACTGCACGCCCAAAAACGCGACTTGGCCGACAGCCTGCTGGAGGGCGGCGAATCCAGCGCCCGCCTCGATGCCGAGGCCCTGATGAACCTGCTGCGCGAAGCCTCGCTGGATGAAGACAGGGCTTGAGATTGGGTCAAATGAATTTCGCGCGGGGCGTTTCGCACGGAGACACGGAGATCCGCGTTCTCCGCGCGAAAAAATCCCTTGA
>PWUP01000067.1 GCA_003562535.1 Gammaproteobacteria bacterium
AAGGATAATATTTCCTCCGTTTGTTGAAACACTCGCACCCCCACCGATACCGATATGCCCAGCACTGTTTGCATCGCTATCCGCCCAGAGGATCGTGTTGAGCTTGCCGTTGTTTGAAGAGATGCTGACCCCTGAATTGAGGATAATGTTGTTATGCGCCTTGAGGGTGAGGGTGGTTTCTGTCTCTCCGGTTTTGGTAATGCTGGAAGCCACCGTGATATCGCCATTGCCCTGACCATCGCCCGATGTGCCACCAGTCTGGATAGTCACGTTGCTGCTGGTCAGTGCGGTTGAAATATCGCTGGCCAAGATGCTGCTGGCGGCAGCGGAGGTGAAGTTTGGCGGCGAATAGGTGGTGCCACTGGCGCTATCGCCAATCGTGATGTTGTAGGGGTCTAGCAGCCAGTTGCCAACTTGCCCGACAGGCGCTTGCGTGGATATGTCTTGCCTCAGCTGGAATTGGAGAATCCATGCTTCTGAGTTAGTTGGTTTGATGTTGTCCCCGGCCCATTGCCGGGGGCGCCTTGGTTTTCCCGGCTCAAGCTCCTGAGCCGGAGCCCCGCCGGAGGCGAGGGCGGTGAAGCCGCTCCTTCGCTATCGCCACCTTCAGGTTCAGCCGACCGGGGCCGGGTTGACAAGGCCGCGTAGCGCCCCCGCAGGGGGCTTGGCCTTGTCAACCCGGCCCCGGTCGGCTACCGGCGGTTTCTCGGGCTCAGCGGTTGCTTTATGGTTCCTTTTGCGTTGCCTTTCGGCCCTGGCTTCCTCAAGCTTTCGGTCACGCTCTTTGAAAATCAAGGCCTCGCGCCCGGCAAGCTTGTCTTCGGGGGCGATATACCCGATAGCGCTGTGCAGCCTCTGCTCGTTGTAGTATTTGATGTAATCGGTGATCTGCCTTCTGGCTTCGTCCAGGCTCAGGGCCACCTTGGGTCGGACACACTCGCTCTTGATCGTCTTATGGTAACGTTCCAATTTTCCGTTGCTTTGCGGGTAAAACGGGGAAGTACGAACATGGGTCATACCAGCCAGCCGGATGAACGACTTGAAGTCCTTGGCAATGAACTGCGGGCCATTGTCGGAGATGATCCGGGGCCTGGCCTCGGGGAACTTCTCCCGGGCCCGCTGCATGATGATCTCCACGTCACTCTCGGTCATCGCCTCGCGTAGCTCCCAGTGGACGATGTAACGGCTGTAGCCGTCCAGTAGGGTGCAAAGATAATAAAACGTCCCGCAAAGATTGACATAGGCCACGTCGATGTGCCAGTGCTCGTGCGGCTTCAGCGGCTGAACAAAGCCGGTGCCCTTTTTCGACTCCTTGCCGTTCCACCGCCGCAGCAGATCGGCTTTCCTCAGCACACGGTAAACGCTGCTGGGGCTGACGGCAACCACATCCTGATCCAGCATCATGAAGGTCAGACGGCGATAACCCTCCAGCGGATGCTCCAAATGAAACTTGATGATGGCCTGCTTCTCCTCGTCTTCCAACCAGAAATCCCGGGGAATCAGACCGTTGTGCTCATTGGCCCGACCATAACGCTCGCGCCAGTTGTAGTACTTGCTGGAGCTGATCTCAAGCCACTTGATAAAGTGCGCCACGGCAATGTCGGTACGATCGGACCAGTATCTGATGAAGTCGATCACCGCATCACGAATATCATGGGGAACCCACGACGCTTTCAGGGAACCCCAAGTGTTTTTTTTAACCGGACATGCTCCTCCATCAGCTCGGAAAGCACCTCATTCTTGGTCTGGAGCTTGGCCTGGAGCTGCTCAAGACGCTTACGCTCTTCCCGCTGCTGGCCACGGTCGGCCTTCGCAAAGGCCGCTGCACCGTTTTCGAAAAAATCCTTCTGCCAACGGTAAAATACCGTGGGGTGGATGCCGTGTTGGTCGCAGAGGTCTGACACCGGAACCTTGTCGACCAGGTGACGTTTAATGATGGCCACTTTTTCGGTGGCAGGATAATTTTTGCGCTTCTTGATCATGATGAATTCCTCCTTTCGAGTACACTAACTCAAATCGGGGAATTCTCCAATTCACGCTGAACCAAAACACTGGCCGACCTGCCGGAGCTGGTCAAGGAGTCCTTGGAAGGCGCCGAACGGGTCAAGGAGATCGTCCGGAGCCTCAAGAGCTTTTCCCGGTTGGACCAGCCCCGTCAGGACCTGGCCGATATCAACCAGTGCTTGGAAGAAACCCTGCGGATTGTCTGGAACGAACTGAAGTACAAGGCTACGGTGCATAAGGAATACGGTGAGTTGCCGGAGCTGTGGTGTTACCCCCAGCAGCTCAACCAGGTGTTCATGAACCTGCTGATCAATGCCGCCCAGGCCCTGGGAGGCCAGGGGGAGATCGGCATTCGCACCTGGGCCGCCGGCGAGGAAGTTTGCGTGGCCATCAGTGATTCCGGCTGCGGTATAGCCCCGGAAAACATTCCACGTCTCTTTGAACCATTTTATACCACCAAGGAGGTGGGTAAGGGCACCGGCCTGGGTCTGAGCATCAGCTATGACATCATAACCCGCCAGCATGGCGGCCGCC
>PWUP01000109.1 GCA_003562535.1 Gammaproteobacteria bacterium
ATCAACGGCGATTGCATGGGCGCGGTCATCCCCTAAGCCACCTAAATAGGTTGAGAAGTGTAAAAAGCGGCCAAATTGATCCAATTTGCTAACAAACGCCGCATTATTGCCGGGATGAACGGGGTAGAGAGCATTCACAATGGGGAAATCAACGGTTGAATTGGTGTAGCCGGCAATCAGTAGATTGCGGTCTTGATCCAAAACCATATCAGTGATGAAATCATTGCGGGGGCCTCCGAAATAGGTAGAAAACACCAATTCTTGCCAATCCGGCGCGATGTGGGTGATAAAGCCGTCGGTGCCACCGGCATTTGCCTCTTGCAGAGCATTTTTGACCGGAAAATCAGTCGAGGCGGTAATGCCGGCTAAATAAATATCACCCGTGTCATAAACCACCTGCATGGCCTTGACATTATCATTGCGCGAACCGCCAAAATACGTGGCGGCGTGCAAGTCTTGTCCATCCAGGCTTAGCGTCAGTAAAAACACACTGCTGCCGCCGGGCCGTTCTGGATACGGAGCATTGCGTACCGGCATATCGGCAGAGGCGGTATCACCGGCGACATACAGATAGAACTCATCGAAACCAATCGCCACCCCAGAATCGACACCCGTACCGCCAAAATAGGTCAGAAACTCAAGGTTTCCTGCTGTATCCAACTTGGCCACAAACGCTGCTTGAGCGCGACCACCGGGCAGCACTTGATACAAGCCATTAACGGTCGGCAAATCATCTGATCGGGTATGCCCAGTGAGGTATACGTTGTTATCTTCGTCCAAGACGACGCTATTGATCTGATCATCGGCACTGCCGCCGAGTATGACCATATAGTCAAGGGTATTGCCATCTGCATTCAACTGATAGAGCAGCGCATTGCGCCGAGCTAGTGGGCCCTCTTCGATATCCGCTAGTGGGAGTGTGGCAATAGCGGACAGGGTACTGCCCACCACTACCGCTTGCCCGTTAGCAGTAACTGCGATATCCGTCACCTCATCATCACGATCTCCGCCGACGAGCGTTGAGTACACCAGCACTGTTGGATCAATGACCAAAGCCACCGTCGGATCATAATCACCGACTTGGAAGCCAAAAACCTGCTGCGCGGCTTCGGGATGCGATTCAAAAATGACAAACTCACCTGCAATTTCAACCCGCTCACCGCCTATATCTTGGTAGATAAACGGCGCGTGCTGCAGCACGGTTTGACCATCGGGAAGCGTCATCCGCAACGCGCCATCGGCATCAATCTCAAGCGCTGTGACCCCATCAAGCCCTAAGCGAATCTCGGCAGGATCAGCCCCCGGCGCGACTTCTAAATCATACACCAACCGATTGCCGTCATTGCGAAACAGCCAATCCACCCCAGGCTGGATGGCATGATAGCGAATACTGGCATAGGTCGGTACATCCGCTTGCCAGCGGCTTGGATCTTGGCCGATGAAATAATGCATACGGGTCGGGCGCTGCTCACCGGCTGTGAGCGGCATCACCGCTGGCGCATCCAGCGGGCGTAAGCGAATCGGCTGCGCGGGAGTGTCGGCACTGTGAACCTGCAGAATCACCTCGCTGGGGGTGAATAAAACCTCCATGCCCTCGGCGCGGGTGGTGTAGCGAATGGCTTCATCCCACTGCCCTTGGTTGGGAATGAACAGTAATGGGAAATCAGCAGGGCGCGGGACTGTGTGCCGCGTGGGTACGGAATCATTGGACACCACCGCATCCAGTGGCTCTGTGGATTGGTCAAGGCGAGAGTCTAGCCCTGCTGACGCGCTGGTAACACCCAATAGTAAACATGATAACAGCGCTATAAATCGGGCAACAGATTCGAGAATCACAAGCTATGCTTCCATAAAGGGTTCAAATTGAGGTTGGGTTGACTAAATTTTAGTCTCTAAGGTTAGAAGTTTGAGTTTCAAAAATCTCGGTCATCGAGGCGTTGTTAATCGCCTCAATACTCGGTTGAGTCATTAAATAAGCCAGCGCCGCATCACGGGTGGCACTCTCAGCCGTCACGCCAGAGATAATCTTCAGCGAGGCTTGATAAGCCGGATCGGCTTCCAGTGACGCCTGATCCAGTGGATCAGTGCCCAGATCGAGATTGGTTTGTGCTTTCAATAATTCCGTAAACACTAGGGCAATCTGCGCTCGATGGGTCAAATAGCGTTTGCGTTGCAACGCGCCCTCGCCTTCTTGTGCAGTGAGTTCACCGGATGCGACCATTTCCGCTAATGCGGCTTCACTGAGATTGAGCAGACCAAAAATAAAGTCGGCGATAAACTCCGATCGACTCTTGCCAGCTTTGAGTGCGTTTAACCAGAAGCGGCGACCTTCTGCATCCGGCAACACACCACCCACATTGCGGTAAATCGCATCAATAAATCCTCCATTGTTGAGTGGGCTATAGATCGCCGTAAATGACGGATGGTTAGCAAAACCATCAGCCAATTGCCGCATTAAGCGCTGATCATTCAAGCCCGAATTTTCGGCTGCCTGTGTCCAAAACTCCAGTCCATTAAAATCTGGAGC
>PWUP01000185.1 GCA_003562535.1 Gammaproteobacteria bacterium
CCATTCGGTTGGGACTGCTCAACCCGGACTCCAGTTGCTCGCCCGCAAGGGTGTTATCAACGGAGAGCGAATTACCGAAAAACCATCCTGAGCAACTTTGTTTAGGTTTTTAGGAACAGTGACTGGCGCAACGGTTTGGTGTGGTGGATTCAAAGTGTGTACGTTCAGCCGCAGTGGCGACGGCAAGGTGTTTACCGCCGTTTGTACCAGCAGGTGCAACAACTCGCCGCCGCCCAAGGCGGGGTGCGTGGATTTCGCTTGTATGTGGAAAAAAACAACCATACGGCTCAGCGCACGTATACCGAATTGGGAATGCGCGCAGCGGACTATCTGCTGTTTGAAGACATGGACTCGATCAACACCACCGCATGTGCGGTTAAGCCCTCACCTCGGCCTACCGGTCCCAGCCGTTCATAAGTGGTGGCCTTAACATTGACCTGCTCCAAGGTGAGTCTCAAGTCATGAGCAATATGGGCGCACATTGTGGGCACATGCGCGGCCAGTCGCGGTGCTTGGGCAATCACCGTGGCATCGACATTGACCACTCGATAGTCACGCTCTTGGAGTAAGGCCATGACCTGTTGCAGCAGCACCCGACTGTCAATCCCCGCATAACGCGGATCGGTGTCGGGAAAATGGCGGCCAATATCGCCTAAAGCCGCCGCTCCAAGCAGGGCATCGCATAAGGCATGCAGCAAGACATCGCCGTCAGAATGGGCTTTAACCCCCTGCGAGTGAGCAATCCGCACGCCACCGATGGTGACATAATCGCCCGGTTCAAAGGCATGGACATCAAAACCGTGGCCGATTCTAAACATAGGTTCAACTCTCCGTAGTTAATGGCGGTTGCAGGCAGTGCTCGGCATAGGCGAGATCGTCCGGCGTGGTCAGCTTGAGATTGCTGTGTTGACTGGCGACCAAAAGCGGTGCATAACCCAGCCTTTCAATGGCTGAGGCTTCATCCGTCACCGTATAACCTTGGTCAAAACAGGTGTGCAGGGCCTGACATAACAGGCCATAGCGAAACATCTGCGGGGTTTGCGCCTGCCACAGCACGGAGCGATCCTCAGTGGCGATGACTCGTCCCTGACTGTCTGCCCGTTTAATCGTATCGCGGGCGGGCACGGCCAGCAGCCCGCCGACGGCATCGTCTTGCACCGCCTGCAACAAGCGCTGCAAATCTTCAGGATGTAAACATGGGCGGGCGGCATCGTGTACCAGCACCCAATCATCGGCGCTGGCTATGTCGTGCAGCGCTTGCAGCCCTGCCCAGACCGAACGACAGCGTTCATCCCCACCGGGTGTGGTCCACAGCAGTGGCCGAATATTGACCTTGAGCTGTGGCCAATAGGGGTCATCGGCGGCCAGCACCAGCATGATTCCATCAATCTCGGCACAGTCGCTGAAACGGCGCAGTACATGCTCTAAAACCGCGCATCCGGCCAGGGTCAGGTATTGCTTAGGCTGTTGTGAACCCATACGGCGTCCACAACCGGCAGCGGGGATCAGAACCCAGTGCCGGGTGGTGTCCGTCAATGGCAACCTCATGGCTCAGTCAGCCTCCGGCGGCAGCACACGCACAAAGGTTTCGCCTCGGCGAATCATGCCTAAATCATAGCGGGCATATTCTTCCAAGGCTTTATCGTCGCGTTTTAAGCGATTAATCACCTCGGCCAGCTCGGCATTCCGTTGTTCAACTTGAGCATTATGCGCGTGTTGGACTTGCAAAGCCGCCCGCAAATCACGGAGCTTATGCCGCCCCTTATCCGGCGCTAGCCAATAGTGGTGAGAAAATATAAGCAACATAACCAGCAAAATACCATAAACCCCCGTCAGTATCAGCTTCGGCCAACGGTCGGATGATTGCATGGGCGGAGGGGGCAGCACCTCCGCCTGTGATGAGGTTCGCTTAGCGGCGGTGGTTGGCGCTGAATCCATGCCAGCCTTGGTAGTGAGCGGCATCACCTAACTCTTGTTCAATCAGTAATAAACGATTGTATTTTGCCACACGATCCGAACGGCTGAGCGAGCCGGTTTTGATCTGCTGAGCGGCAGTGGCTACGGCCAGATCGGCAATCGTGGTGTCTTCGGTTTCCCCGGAACGGTGCGATATGACTGCGGTATAACCCGCGGCCACAGCGGTATTGATCGCCTCTAGGGTTTCGGTCAGTGTACCGATTTGATTGACTTTAATCAAAATGGAATTGGCGATACTTTGCTCAATGCCTTGGCGCAGAGTGGCGGGATTGGTGACAAATAAATCATCGCCCACCAGTTGCACGGTTTGCCCCAAGCGCTGAGTCAATAATGCCCACCCCTGCCAATCGTCTTCGGCCATGCCGTCCTCGATGGATATAATCGGGTAACGGGCCGCTAAATCGCTCAACCAATCGGCAAACCCCGCTGCATCGAAATCCCGCCCTTCAGCCTCCAACCGATACACGCCGTCGCGGTAAAATTCGGTGCTGGCCACATCCAGCGCCAGAGCAATATCTTTGCCGGGGGTGTAACCGGCCTTATTGATC
>PWUP01000226.1 GCA_003562535.1 Gammaproteobacteria bacterium
CTGGCGGAAACCTACACCCAGCGCAAATGCTTTGCCTATGGGCGTAAAGGCCAGCCGGTGAAGCAAACTGAATTGTTGAAAAATGTGCTCTCCGGCGTGCAGTTGACTTACCAGAATCTGGATTCCGTCGAACTGGGGGTCACGACCATCGATCATTATTTCGATACCTTAGGCGGTATTAGCCGCACGGTGAAACGTACTCGCGGCGAGTCAGTACCCGTTTACATCAGTGACCAAACCACCAGTGACGGCAAAGTGCGTACTCTCGGTGAACAAGTCGCGCTGGAAACCCGCACTCGGATGCTGAATCCGAAATGGTATGAAGGCATGTTGAAACACGGCTATGAAGGGGTGCGCCAAATCGAAGAACACGTCACCAATACTATGGGCTGGTCCGCAACGACTGGCGAAGTGGCGCCTTGGGTGTATCAACAGCTTACCCAAACCTATGTGCTGGACCCGGAGATGCGCGAACGACTGGCGGCGCTGAATCCTACCGCCTCAGCCAAGGTTGCGCACCGGCTGCTGGAAGCCCATGAACGTCAATATTGGAACCCCGATGAAGCCATGCTGGAGGCCCTACGCCAAGCAGGCGAAGAACTTGAAGACCGCCTCGAAGGCGTAGGTGCAGAGGCTGCCGCTTAATGAGCACGATTCCACTGTCGGCACTGCGTCATCAATTGCGTCATCCTGATGGCGAAGGCAGTGTCCAAGTCGAAATGGACCCGAGTGTGCAGATCGGCAAAGCCAAGGTGTTTGCCATCTATGGCAAGGGCGGCATCGGTAAAAGCACAACCTCCAGTAATCTATCGGTGGCGTTTTCCAAACTGGGCAAACGGGTATTGCAGATCGGCTGTGACCCGAAACACGACTCCACGTTCACCTTGACCAAGCGCTTGATGCCCACCGTTATTGATGTCTTAGAATCGGTTGATTTTCATGCGGAAGAATTGCGCATCGAGGATTTTGTTTACGAGGGCTACAGCGGGGTGATGTGTGTCGAAGCCGGTGGCCCTCCAGCCGGTACCGGTTGTGGCGGCTATGTGGTCGGGCAAACGGTGAAATTACTCAAAGAACATCACTTGCTTGAAGACACCGATGTGGTGGTTTTTGATGTGCTCGGTGATGTGGTATGCGGCGGGTTTGCCGCGCCCTTGCAACATGCAGATCGGGCCTTAATCGTCACGGCGAACGATTTCGATTCGATTTTTGCCATGAACCGTATCGTCGCAGCCATTCTAGCCAAAGCCAAGAATTATAACGTCCGCGTCGGCGGGGTGATTGCCAATCGCAGTGAGGCCACTGACGAGATTGACCGTTTCAATGCCGCCGTCGGTTTGAAAACCTTGGCGCATTTCCCCAATCTCGATGTGATCCGCAAAAGTCGCTTGAAAAAATCCACCTTATTTGAAATGGAGGCGTGTCCTGAGCTGGAAGCGGTGCAACAAGAGTATCTGCGTTTAGCGGCTACCCTCTGGGCAGGCACTGAACCGTTGCTAGCGGAGCCTCTAAAAGACCGTGACTTATTCGATCTATTGGGGTTCGATTAATGGATAACTCCTCTTACCGGCAGCGGCGCAGCAAACTTGAAGAATACTTTGATCGGACAGCCGCGCAGACTTGGGCGCGCTTGACTTCAGATGCCCCAGTCAGTCGGGTGCGTGCTACCGTGCGAGCCGGAAGAGATCGGATGCGGCAGACGTTATTGGATTATCTGCCTGCTGATTTAAGCGGGCGACGGCTGCTCGACGCCGGGTGTGGCACCGGGGCTTTGGCGGTGGAAGCCGCCCGCCGTGGTGCCCAAGTGGTCGCTATTGATCTATCGCCGACCCTAGTGGATTTAGCGCGTGAGCGTCTGCCGGACGACATTGATCCAGCGACCATCGAGTTTCACAGTGGCGATATGCTGGATCCTAACTTGGGACACTTTGATCATGTCGTGGCTATGGATTCTTTAATCCACTATCACGCCGCCGATATCGTCCGGGTTCTTGTCGCTCTGGCTGAGAGGACTCAGCTTTCGATGGTGTTTACTTTTGCCCCGCGCACGCCCGCACTGACCCTGATGCATACGGTGGGCAAGCTGTTCCCACGCAGTGACCGCGCACCGGCTATCGAACCGGTTGCTGAGCACACATTGCGCCGCCTGTTAAGTGCTGAGAGGTCACTGGATGGCTGGAGTATAGATCGCACCCAGCGTATCAGCAGTGGCTTCTACACCTCACAGGCCCTGGAGCTTATCCGCCTATGAACGTGATCAGCCTAAATCAGATCAATGCCCGTATCGCCCAAGTGTGGTCGCGGGTTGGTCCAGAGTTTTTACCGTTTGCCGATGCGGCCAGTGAAACCTTACCACTGGGGCGGCTGCTGCGCTTGTCGTTATTCCAGATTTCAGTGGGCATGGCGGTCGTGTTGCTTACCGGTACTCTGAACCGCGTGATGATTGTTGAACTCGGGGTATCGGCCACCTTGGTCGCCATGATGGTGGCCTTGCCCTTGGTGTTTGCCCCGTTTCGGGCTTTTCTTGGCTTTCGCTCTGATACCCACCGCTCGGCGTTGGGCTGGCGGCGGGTGCCGTACATCTGGATGGGTACGTTGCTCCAGTTCGGCGGCTTGGCCATTATGCCGTTTGCGCTGTTCATTCTTTCTGGTGATACCCACGGGGCATTGTGGATCGGTCATGCCGGTGCCGCTTTAGCGTTTTTGATGGTTGGAGCGGGTTTACACACCGTGCAAACCGCTGGTCTGGCATTGGCCACCGACATTGCTCCTGAAGACACCCGACCTCGGGTGGTGGCGTTGTTATACGTCATGCTGCTGGTCGGTATGTTAGGCAGTGCCTTGTTATTTGGAGTATTACTTGATGATTTTAATCAAATTCGTTTGATTCAAGTCATTCAGGGTGTCGCGCTTGCTACGATGGTGCTGAATATTATTGCCTTATGGAAGCAAGAGGCTCGTGATCCCAGCCGCACTCGTAAAGATACCCCGCGCCCAGCGTTTCGCGACGCTTGGCGACAGTTCACCGCACAACATCAGGCCAAGCGCTTTCTGTTGGCGATTGCCCTAGGTTCGGCGGCGTTCAGCATGCAGGATGTGTTGCTGGAGCCTTATGGCGGAGAGATTCTCGGCCTGTCGGTAGGCGCGACGACCACACTGACTGCGCTGCTGGCCGCAGGAACCTTAGCCGCTTTCGCTTTAGCCGCCAGAGTTTTGGCTCGTGGGCTGGATCCCCATCGCCTCTCAGCCTTCGGGGTACTGGTTGGGGTGGTAGCCTTCACAGCGGTCATTTTTGCCGCTCCTTTGGATTCTCCCTTGCTGTTCCGCTGCGGTGCCGTGTTGATTGGTTTCGGTGGGGGTCTGTTCATTGTCGGAACGCTGACGGCGGCTATGGGCTTAGCTCATGATGGCCAAAGCGGCTTGGCTCTTGGTGCCTGGGGGGCAGTGCAAGCCACTGCAGTCGGTGTCGGCATTGCCTTGGGCGGATTTATTCGCGACATCGTTTCCACTCTCGCCGAACGCGGTCTATTGGGGGCCACATTAAACGATCCGGTCACCGGCTACAGTGTGGTGTATCACATTGAAATCGTATTGCTGTTTGCCACGTTAGTGGTAATCGGTCCACTCGTGCGGTTTACGAGTGCAGTCCGGCGGTCATCGCCGTCCAAGCTCGGTCTGGCTGATTTTCCCAGCTAGCCCATTTAATTGAGGAGGTTATATTCTCATGCCTATCGGTGCCATCACAGGCTACATTGATGTAGCTCAAGTTACTCTTTACGTGTTTTGGCTATTTTTTGCCGCACTGATTATTTATCTTCATCGTGAAAATAAGCGTGAAGGTTATCCCTTAGAGTCGGATCGTTCTGACAAAGTCAAAGTCCAGGGTTATCCACCCGTACCCCCGGTTAAGGAATACCGCTTACCGGATGGTCGCGTTATGGTGACTCATCGACCCGATACCCGTGAAGTACTTGCCGAACCCGTCGCTAAATGGCCGGGTGCTCCGCTGCAACCGACCGGTGACCCCATGGTTGATGGCGTAGGTGCAGCGGCGTATGCGGAAAGAGCGGATGTTCCTGAAGAAGATCTGTTTGGCAATCATAGAATCGTGCCACTACGAGTGGCCACTGATTTCAAAGTGACCAAAGGTGATCCTGATCCTCGCGGCATGCAAGTAATTGGTCTGGATGACAAAATTGCAGGGACTGTTAAAGATGTATGGGTCGATCGTTCTGAAATTCGCATTCGTTATCTCGAAGTTGATGTGGCCAATGTCGAGCCTGCACGTCAAGTGCTGGTGCCCATGACTTTGGTGAAACTGCGTCAGGTGGATCGTGTTAAAACCGATGTGCCGATTGACCAACGGCTATTGGATAAGCCAGGGCGCCCGCGTGAAGTGGTGGTGAAGTCGGTCATGGCGCATCATTTCGACAAAGCCCCGTTGCTGAAAAACCCCGATCAGGTGACTTTGTTGGAAGAAGACAAAATTACTGCCTTCTTTGGCGGTGGCCATCTTTACGCCAATCCTGGACGCCAGGAGCCTCTATTATGAATTTGCAGGACTTGGGCGAGCACGATTACGAGCCCGTCCATGGTCTGCCAGCACCTTTACCTCAGGGAGAGCACCTGCTATGGCAGGGCGCTCCCTATTGGCGGTCTCTCGCCATTCGTGCCTTTCATGTCCGCAAAGTGTTAATTTATTTTGCTCTGTTTGGATTATGGCGGGTTAGTTCAGGTTTGGGCGACGGCTTGAGTCTAGGTGATGCCCTCGCCTCAACTCAAGGTCTCGGCGTTGCGGCTGTTTCTGCGGTGCTGATTTTAGGACTTATGGCGTGGTCGTATGCCCGAACCACGGTGTATACCGTGACCAATCGGCGGGTGGTGGTGCGTTCAGGGGTTGCCTTGCCAGTGACTATGAACATTCCATTTCAATTAATTGCTGCCGCCGATTTCAAACAGCATGCGGATCGTAGCGGTGATATTCCGTTACAGTTAGAACCGAATGAACGAGCGTCGTACATTATGCTCTGGCCTAATGTGCGACCGTGGCATTTTTCTCGGCCTCAACCCATGTTACGGTGTGTGGCTAATGCCAAACAGGTGGCCGATACTTTAGCTCAGGCTTTGGCGGCAGAACATGCAGAGCATTCGGCACCCGCCTCGTCCAATTCTACGGCAACCGTGTAGGTCGTTATGACAGCTTCAAACTCTCAGCGTTTTCCCCGTTTCGCCCTGATTGCCGTAGCTGCCGTCATCAGCGTAACACTACTGGCGGCGGTTTATGTCAGGGTGAGCGGAATGGATATCTCGAATGTACCGACTACAGCCCATGTGGTCGATGCCCGTGAGCTGCGTTTCACAGACGGTGAGGATGGAACGATCAGAGTCTATGCGGTGGCTGATGAGCAACTGGTGGCCATACTGGAACCGGGTACGAGTAGCTTTATCCGCGGTGTGTTGCGCAGTCTCAATCGCGAACGGCGTTTCCACAATGTGAATATTTATGAGCCTTACCGATTAGTGCGTTGGGATGATGGGCGCTTGTCACTGGAAGACCCTGCAACCGGTCAACAGATCGACATCGGTGCCTTCGGCAGAACTCAGGTTGACGCCTTTGCCGCCTTGCTGGTCGCCAGCCATCAATGATCCTGTTCATGTTAGGGTGTGTTCAACAATGGTGCAGCATCTCATGATGCTGCTTACCCTCCTGCTTAATACGCTGCCGGTGTGTCACCGTGCAGCATTAACTTGGTAACGGCTTATGGTTCAGTATGGATTCCCAGTGCTGTACACATTGTTTATCTGGTGGTTCAGCACGGGGATCATCCTCTATCTCGACGGACTGCCTCGGCATACTTTCCGCTGGAGTATGTTAGGCGCGACCGCGTTGTTGCTGACGGCCTGCTATGGCCTAGCCGTGAGCAGTACGGATACCAGTGTAGTCGGGGCTTATACCGCATTTACCTGTGGGGTTATGGTCTGGGCGTGGGTAGAGATGAGTTTTTTGATGGGTTTTATTACCGGTTCATGGCGGAGTGTCTGCCCACCCGATTGTGGACAATGGCGACGTTTTTTCTATGCGGTACAAGCCATTCTTTATCATGAATTGGTGATTATTGCCTTGTTGATGGCCATTATCGCTCTGACTTGGAACGCAGAGAATCAAATCGGCATGTGGACCTTCCTGACCCTGTGGTTGATGCGCTTAAGCACTAAACTGAATTTATTTCTTGGAGTACGCAATTTAAGTGAAGAATTTCTTCCTGAACACCTGCATTACCTAAAAACTTTTTTTACACGCAAGCCGATGAATTTGTTGTTTCCTTTTTCGATTACTTTGGGTACCATCGCGGCTGTGTTGCTGGTATTACACATCCCAGCCCCTGAAACCAGTGCTTTTCATGCGATTGGACTCACCTTAATTGCAACGTTGCTGATTTTGGCCATTCTGGAGCATTGGTTTTTAGTCTTGCCTTTACCTTTTGAAGCGCTCTGGCGCTGGGGGTTAAAGTCGCGAGAAGTCTATCACCGGGTGGACACCCCCCAACAAGATGACGATCATGACCCCTTACAGCTCTCTGGATGTCATACTCCACCGCATAAGCCGGTTGCTGTTAAATCTTGATCTAATACTCCAAGGAGACACCGAATGTCTGACGCACTGGTCAACGATTTAAGTTTAGAGGCGATTGATCGTCGCACCGTTTTTCACCCCTCGACCCATCTGAAGGATTACGCCCACGGCAAGGCACCGTCGCGGATTATTGAATCAGCTCATAATATTTACATTAAAGATCATCACGGCGTTGAACTGCTGGATGCCTTTGCGGGACTGTACTGCGTGAACATCGGCTATGGCCGCCAAGAAATGGCTGAGGCCATCTATGAGCAAGCCCAAAAGCTGGCGTATTATCATGCCTACGTCGGCCATTCTAATGAGCCGACTGTATTATTATCCGAAAAAGTCCTAGCAATGGCTCCGCCGGGAATGAGCAAGATTTACTATGGCTTGTCCGGCTCGGATGCCAACGAGACGCAGATTAAACTGGTCTGGTATTACCATAATATTCTCGGTAAGCCCGAGAAAAAGAAAATCATCTCCCGCTGGCGCGGCTATCACGGCTCTAGCCTTATGTCGGGTAGCTTAACCGGCTTGCCGCTGTTTCATAATGCCTTTGATCTGCCCCTAGCAACAGTTAAACACACTCTGACGCCGCATTATTATCGCCATGCTGAACCCGGCATGACCGAGCAGGAGTTCAGCCAGCATTGCGCCGCCGAACTGGAACGGATGATTCAGGACGAAGGTCCTGAGACCATTGCCGCCTTTATCGGTGAGCCGGTACTCGGCACCGGCGGGCTCATTCCGCCCCCCGAGGGCTATTGGGAAGCAATACAGGCGGTACTGGCACGCTATGATATTTTGCTGATCGCCGATGAAGTGGTTACTGGATTCGGGCGCATCGGTGCGCACTTTGGCTCACTGCACTACGGAATTAAACCCGACTTAATCACCATAGCCAAAGGATTGACCAGTGCTTACGTCCCGCTGTCTGGAGTCATTGTCGGCAATAAGGTCTGGGAAGTCTTAGAGCAAGGCAGCGAGCAACTCGGCCCCATTGGGCATGGCTACACCTATTCCGCTCATCCCCTGGGTGCAGCGGCTGGTTTAGCGAATCTCAATATTATCATGCGTGAAAACTTGGTCGCCAACGCCCGTGATACCGGTGCCTATTTTCAACAGCAGATGCAGCAGACATTCGATGATCATCCTTTAGTGGGAGAAGTCCGAGGGATAGGGCTGTTAGCCGCGCTGGAGTTCTCGGCTAATAAAGCCACCAAGCAGGCGTTTGACCCGAGTCTGAAAGTCGGCCCACGCATTGCTGCGGCCTGTTTACAACAGCATTTGATTGCCCGAGCAATGCCTCATGGCGATATTCTCGGCTATGCCCCACCGCTGGTGGTCACCCGCGAACAAATCGATGATATTGTCGAGCGCACCCGCAAAGCGGTGGATCAGGTGCATGATGAGTTACTGCGCGAGGGCAGTTGAGCGGTGAATTCAATCCAGTCCACAGCCTTGTACTGAACTGCTGGTCTAAGTAGGGCGGGCATGGCCCGCCATATCGGTAGCGTTGGAGAATGGAAAAGGTGGGCGGTGCCCACCCTACCTGGCTTATTTTTTCGTTTAATGAGATGGGCGAGTATCACAACTGTTGAAGGGTCTGCGGTAAATTCTTAGACTGAACATGCCATTCTGAAAATCAAAATCTGGCTCCCTGCCACTGGACTGTTTGGCGTTGTCAATGATTTTCAGCGTTCCGCTGCCCCAGTTCTCGAATAAACCCATCATGTAAAATATCTTGGCTAAGTACTTATTGCCTGGTCTTGAGGCATGATGCCGCCTGAGCGCATCAAGGGTAATGGTCGGAGTGAACAGTTGCGCTGGATTATAGAACAGCAGCGAGGAGGGCCGGACTTCTATCGTTGATTTCACATCGATGCGATAGTCGCGATGCACAATCATATTCACTAAGGCTTCGCGCAACATGGCTTTGGGAAATTCAAGGCGTTCCGTCCCCATCTGTTCGCCTTTGCGGTAAGTCCTGCGTAAGGTGTTGAGCAAAAAATCTTGGGCGCTGGCAAAAATAGTGAGTAAATTACCCGTGTATTCATGCGCATTGGTCATTTCATCATAGCCTGTATCGGTGAGAAAACTGGCCACTTTGATTTCGTAATGCCCAGAAAAAAGCCGTGCGGGCTGTTTGCCAAACAGCAGCACAGCCGCATTGCTGATCGCACCTTCCTTGAGCACATCCAGCTTTTCTAGCACGTGGTCAATCGGTAAATAAATATTTTGATTGAAATCGCGAACGGCATTGGCGGTTTCCATAAACTGTTGGACACTCATTTCGTCGATGTCCGCTAGGGTTGCCATTGGACAGGGCTGAAAGTCGAAGCCATAGCCATTCTGTCTTTGCTGGAGCATGAGCTGATACTGATCTTGACTCAACTGCTGAGTGGTTGCGCCAACGCGCAGGTAGGGTCTGCCGTAGGCGACATGAGGTTTTAGTGGGCTTTGCTCGATGCAGACTCTGACACAGGATTTACCCGCGATATCAATTTTCTCAACTTGCGGATACAGCTTGGGATCGGTATTCAGCTTGACGGTATTAGCAATATTTTTCAGCGTATCGTCGCTGACGGTTTGCCCGACAACCGTACCATCGTCTGCGACGCCAAAGTAAAGCACTCCGCCTCGGTGATTGGCAAAGGCACACAGCGTTTGCACGGCTTCTTTGAGTAGCGCCGTGGAGCGCTTGAATTCAATGCCTTCAGATTCGCCTGTCGTGATTTCGTCATTAACATGAATCATCAAAAGTTTGTCCTAACCACTGCTCAACATTCAACAACGACCAGATTAACAGTCGCCGATTCTGTTCGCCACGCAAGTGCTGCTCGATCAGTGATACCACCGTCTGCCGATCCAACACCTCATAGAGTCGCGCCTGACCATTGAGTAAGGTGCGGCGCACAAAATCAATGCTCTCACCTTTAAACCAACTCGCATCCGGCGAAGAAAACCCCTGCTTTTGCCCTTGGGTAATCTCCAACGGGAGATAATGAGCCATCATATCACGCAAAATTTGTTTACCATCATTGGTTTTTTGAAAATACAAATTTTGCTTATTCCCCGACTCATTCTCATTAATCCGCAACACCTCGGCCAAATTATTTAACTTCAGCCCCACCGGACACTGCATGGCAAAATCGGCTCTTCCGGATTTCAAGTAAACCGTCATTTTCATTAAAAACATATAGCTGTGTTGTTTTTTCTCTCTGTAAAACGCAGAAAAATGGC
>PWUP01000334.1 GCA_003562535.1 Gammaproteobacteria bacterium
ACAACGCCCCCGAAATTGCCTGGAACTTCTACATCGGCGGCTACCAACCGGCACAAAAATGGCTCAAAGACCGCAAAGGTCGGGCGCTGAACTTCGATGAGGTCAAACACTACCAGCGGATTCTGAAAATCCTCAGTGAAACGGATCGGATTATGCGGGGTATTAACAAGGTGTTGGTGTAGGTGCGATTCGTGAACCATTCCCACTAAAACCGGAATTAAATTATTGATTTATCTCGTTCCCATGCTCCTGCGTGGGAATGCATACCGAGCTACTAACCGAGCTACTATGTGATACAAACCTCCCACAACCCAGGCCATCCGGCATCATTCCCCGCACTAGAGTATCACCAAGGCACGGCCTGATCGACATCACCTCACCATAAAATGAAGCTGTTCGGGTTGAGTGAATGGATAAACAAGGGATTCTGCTCATGAATGAGCGCCGTATGCATTCCCACGCAGGAGCGTGGGAACGAGATAAACCTACACCGAATCGGCGATATTGGGCATGGTCTCCGAATACGCTACGCTATTCGGAGCTACGCGCTGACCGACGGACAACAACCCGTGTTGGGTGTAGGTACGATTAGCGTAGCGTAATCGTACACAGGGAAGCCTCGATTCTACGCCCTGAACACCTCATCCAACGAGGTCGCCGTCAACACCCGTTCTGACCACACCAATAAAGTTTCCGCATCTGCTGCTTCAACCTGTTCACGGGTAGGTTCAGGGAGCGCACCAAAACGGGCGGTCAACAAGCGTAGCAACAACCGCGCTTCACCTTGCTGAATAAACCGCTGGGCAAAGCCGCTGATCACCGCCGCATCTTGGGCGTAGTGTTGTTGATAGTGCATACGTTCGTCCTCGTTCAGTTGGGCGTAAATATCAATGAAGTCTAGGTATTTGATTTGACGTTCAGGGTCAGGTTCCAGCGTCAGTAAGCCACTGACCGCTTGAGCATAGACCCGCACTTTATCACGTCGGGCATAGCGCATATTCGGTAGATTGAGCCGGGCAATCAGGTTGGGGCTGTCGTAGTAGTCCGCAGCCTGCTGTTGGCGCAGTTCGAACGCGAGGAAATGAAACTGCAGGTAATCGGTGTGATCACTGCCTAATCTGAGATTGCTGTCATACTCTCCACCTCGGAGAAAAATCACTATCGGCACGATGCGCTGCATGTCGAGCAGTTCGCTGATGTCCAGACAGTAGTGCGCCAGCCGATGAATATTGAACCGCCGAGTGCGGCTTTCTTCTTCAAACAGAAATAACAGTGCGGCTCGACGCTTATCCGGCCATTCCACCAACAGCGGTACGTCCAGTTCCCGAAACCCCTCACCCAGACGAGTTTTGAGTTGTTCTTCCCGCACCGGCAGGATCCGTATCTGCGGGTCATCCATATCGGCGGCTTCCGTCGGGGCAAACAGGGCAATGGCTTGACGGGGATAGTCGAGAATCAGGTTTTTGAAGTTGTGATCGTGGCTTTGATGGGGAGAATCGGTCATGACAAGGCTCGGCTACGGGTATGCGTACATCATATCGCTATTGACGTTGATGGATAGAAAATTAGGTACGAGGTTAAAAGCCTCAAGCCGCGTGCCTTCATCTTGTTCCACGCTCCTGCGTGGGAATGCATACCGAGCTACTATGTGATACAAACCTCCCACAACCTAGGCCATCCGGCATCATTCCTCGCACTAGAGTATCACCAAGGCACGGCCTGATCGACATCACCTCATCATGAAATGAGGCTGTTCATTAGGGAAAACGGCTATAGTCAGGACACAGAAGGGTGGTGGTTTTTTTTGATCCAGGGAAATCAGCGTTACATTCAGTCACCGTCACTTCTCTATGACGGGATTCCGCCAGTCCTTGGCGGAATCACAGCATGAATTAACGTTGGAGGTATACCAATACCACTAACCCTTATTGGCCAAACAGTTCACTGTCACTGGCTGCATTGATTTGATCTACGCTGGGACGGCCTGCTAAATAGGCCAATGCAGCATCACGGGTCGCTACATCGGCAGTCACTCCAGAAACTATCTTCAGTGAGGCTTGATAGGCCGGATCAGCTTGTAGCGATGTCTGATCGAGTGGATCAGTGCCCGGATCGAGATTGGTCTGTTCTTCCAATAACTCCACAAACAACAAAGCAATCTGTGCTCGATGGGTTAAATTACGTTTGCGTTGCAACGCTCCCTCTCCCTCCTCTGCCGTCAGCGCACCCGAGGCCACCATCTCCTCTAGCGCCGCTTCACTGAGGTTGAGTAGGCCAAAAATAAAGTCGGCGACAAACTCTGATCGACTCTTGCCGCCATTGAGTTCATTCAACCAGAAGCTGCGACCTCCCGCATCCGGCAACACACCACCCACATTGCGGTAAATCGCATCAATAAATCCTGTTCCAAAAAACCTAAACAAAGTTGCTCAGGATGGTTTTTCGGTAATTCGCTCTCCGTTGATAACACCCTTGCGGGCGAGCAACTGGAGTCCGGGTTGAGCAGTCCCAACCGAATGGCC
>PWUP01000133.1 GCA_003562535.1 Gammaproteobacteria bacterium
AACCGATAGTGCACCGCGTGCCCTTGGCTGCACGCTGCCCCTCCCGTCGTGAAGCTCAGTGATTGGCCTATAATGCCCGAGTCCGGACCGCTCGGCGTGTTCGGCGTGCGCACCGTGCATGCCGGTGGCGTTGGCTGCCCAATCGTGAACGTCGTATCGGCAACTGGTGTCGTGCCACAATAAAGCTTGGCCGTACGCGTTCCGGTCACGTCGCCCGCTCTCCCCTGGACCATCCTGGTCTGCCCCGCCGCGAGATTGCCAAGATTCTGCACCGCGATAGTGCCATCGGGTCTCGTTGATCGAATGCTCGCCGACGAGCATTGACTGGGCGAGTAGATGGTGAACGTGATCGTCTCCCCTGGCACATACTGCTGCTTGTTTGTCGTGATGCTGAAATACGGCGGCGGCGGTCCGGTACCAGCGACCGTCACGCGGATCGTACCGCAGGCAAATGAGACCTGCCCGGGCGCGGGGATGTCTGTCTGCCCCGACTGACCGCCGTGGGTGAACTCCAGGCGAACCGTGTCAGGCCGTCGCGTGTGCGTGAAGTTGATCGTCATCTGGCCGATTGAGATGGTCCGCCCCACTGTGAAGGTATGAAATGCGTTTCCTCCCGCAATGAGCCGAACGCGCGTGATCTGTAGTTGGGCACAGCTGCTATTGGTTACAACAATCTGTCCGCTTGTCTGCGCCAAGCCGCTCACCGAGGCAACCACCACAGCCAACAGGATCATCCATAGTGCCCGATTAGCTGCTATCTTTCGTAAGCCCTTCATGCGCTACTCCTCCTTGAGTCTCACGCTTCCATTACGAAGCCGCCCGACCAACCAGCTCTGCCCTTGCCGCTCACCTCCTCTTGTCCCTGGAGCTGCCTTCTTCCCTCTCCCCGAGCCGCTGTTCGATGAAGCCAAGCGCGACGTCGAGTTCTTGGAACGCCCGGTGGCCGCCGCCTTGCACGTGCTCCACGACCCCGCGCCAGTGGATGCCTCCTCCCGGGCGGGTGCCCTCGGTCCACATCCGCAAAACGAACGTTGTCTGCTGACTGCAGCTCGGCTCCTTCTGGTCCTCCAGGGGCTACCCAAGCCCTTGAGCGTCACAGCAAACATGGAGCATCCGTCTTCCGACGGCTTGGCATGCAAGCAAAGCTTCACGTCTCCCAATCACATCACGCCGAACTGAACACAGCCAGCGGCACGTCATCCTCGCCCAGCAGCCACAGGTGTTCGGATATGTGGAACGAACGAACCTGCTTAAGCATCTGGTAGTAGGAGCCCGCCTGGTGCATGATCTCATCGGGATGGCAGTACTTGTAGGTGCTGAACATGTCTTCCCCTACGTGCAGGCTCGATCCATCGACCGAGTACGCCGCCCCGTACAAATTGCAGCCGTCGCTGCCGCCCAACCGCCCGTCCTGGAAGCGGAGCGTGATCGATGTGCCGGCCAGAGGCGCCTCAAAGTACGATGCCCCGGGAACCATGAGCCCCTCGAGGACCCAACTCGTGCCGCGCAACGGGTCGAGAAGGGCCGGATCGGGTTCGAGCACCGCATGCATGTGCATCACGTGGCCTGGAGCAACGGTGAGCGTTCGCTCCCACGGAGGGTGACCAACCCACGAAACCATCATCTCAAGATCAGCTCCCGCCGGTGCCGCTTCCACGTGCGGCGTCCACCCTCGCTCCATCCCGCCCACGTATACGATAGCATCCGCCAGGTTGCAGGTGATGTACACCAGTCCCATTGGCACCGTCATCTCCACGTTCACGGGTATGAAGGCATGAGCGATCTCGTGCGGCGCGTACGAGTTCTCTATATGGTCCTGGAGATACGCGGACCATTGCTCCGCAGGTTGCTGAACCGTTGGGCTGGGCATCTGCGGGGTTCCTTGCAGCACGAGGTGAGCTGGCAGGGGTCTCTTCAGAGCGACAATCTGCCACGTTCTCATCCCCGCTGGTGGTCCCGCGCGCAACGCGAAGGAGCTTGACGCGGGCAGCCGATGAGTCCCGCTCGGGTACCATGTCTGCGCATGGTGGTAGTTCGGGAAGAGCTGCTGTACGGTACCATCGGGTCGCGTGCTGTAGATGTAGACGTGGGCTGCCCGGTTAAGTGTGAAGGTGATAGTCGTGTGTTGCCCGAACACGTAATTTGGCCGGCACACTTCCATCTGCACGTTAAAGGACGGGTCGTCCTCGAACAGCATTAGGTGCGCCTCAGGACCAGGCGCCAGGGTAGGTCCTGTGCCGAGTTCGATGATCGTGACGGTTGTCGTCGACGACCAGTTGCTTAGCGTGCTCGTGCTTGTGCAGTGGGCCTGCGCCATGACCTCGTACTGGCCCATTGCGTCCCAGCTATGGCTGCGGGTGGCGGAGCCCCAGCTTGAGCGGTTCCCGTCCCCCCAGTCGAACCGATAGTGCACCGCGTGCCCTTGGCTGCACGCTGCCCCTCCCGTCGTGAAGCTCAGTGATTGGCCTATAATGCCCGAGTCCGGACCGCTCGGCGTGTTCGGCGTGCGCACCGTGCATG
>PWUP01000020.1 GCA_003562535.1 Gammaproteobacteria bacterium
ATCTTCATTAATTTGTTTTATTTTAGCCCCTCTAAAAAGGTATAAAGGCGAATCCCCAACGCTGATCCAGTTCACTCTATCTCGACTTACAACCCCAGCCAGATAAGTTGCCCCCCATACCTAGCGTGCCTGTACCATCCTGGATTAATGTCTGTATCTGCTTATTACCCTCTTGTAACGAAACAGCAAGACTTTCCACCACATCGCCAGAAAAGCCACGCGTATTGAAGGTTTGGGCATAAGTATTGACCAAAGTCTGGCTGGCAAGATCACCGGCAGCATGGCCGCCCATACCATCAGATAAAACAAATCCCAAGCTTTTCTGATCAGCAGACTCAAGCCATAAACAAGAATCTTCTTGATAAGCTCTATCGCCTTGATGGCTAGAAGATGAATATAAAAAACTCATATATTTAAATCCTTTAATAAGCATTGGTTGTTTAAATGCGACTTGCCAAGCCTCACCCTTCAGCCATTCCGAAACGCATCAATCCAGAGCAGTTGCCCTATGATCTGAACCTGCGATCGCCTGGTTGCGGAATTCCTGCGGTGTCAGGCCGCACCATGACTTGAAGGCGCGGCTAAAAGTAAAGTGGATCCCACCGTCAAGACAAAAAAGGTCTTAATTTAAGTTATGCCCTCCACTGTAGCTGCAGCGGAACAGCGCTGCCATAACTTACTGATAAGTGACCAATCCAGAACGTAACTGCTTTAAAACGCTGTGAGTTTCTGGGCGCACCCCGCGCCATACGGCGAAGGATTCGGCGGCTTGTTCAACCAGCATACCTAGACCATCCCGAGTCCATGCCGCGCCCTCGGCCTGCGCCCAGCGCATAAACGGCGTGGGGTGTGCGGCATACATTAAATCATAAGCACCGCTACCGCTGTGAATCATCCCGGCGGGCAGGGCAGGGCATTGGTTATCCAGGCTGGCGGCGGTGGCATTGATCAGTAGATCGAAGCGATCACCGGCCAACTCAGCCAAACCGCAGCCGCTGACCGGCCCCAAATCGCTAAACCGCTCAGCCAGTTCCAGGGCTTTGCTGGCGGTGCGATTAGCAATCACGAGCTCGCCGGGTTGCGTGGCCAGCAGTGCCGCCAGTATCCCGGCAGCAGCGCCCCCGGCACCGATCACCACAATCCGCTGGTCTTGCAGGGTGCAGCCCTGATTGACCGTTAAATCACGCAGCAGCCCCGGCCCGTCAGTGTTATCGCCATAAACCCGATCACGCTCCAGCACCAGAGTATTCACCGCCTCGGCGCGGGCTGCGCGCTCGCTATGCTGCGAGGCATACTGCCAGGCGTCCGGCTTAAACGGCACGGTGACATTCAGCCCCTTGCCACCGGCGGCACGAAACTCATCCACCGTCTGAGCAAAGCCCTCCAGCGGTGCCAGCAGAGCGCTGTAGCTTAAATCCTGGCCGGTTTGGGCGGCAAACGCTGCATGGATACGCGGCGATTGGCTGTGGCTGATGGGGTGGCCTACCACCGCATAGCGATCGGTCATTACTCCGCCTCGCGTAACCAAGTGGCCGCTTGCTTGGCGAAATAGGTTAAGATGCCATCAGCCCCCGCTCGTTTAAAGCCCAGCAGCGCTTCCATAATCACGGCTTTTTCATCCAGCCAGCCATGACGGGCGGCCGCCATCAACATCGCGTATTCGCCGCTGACCTGATAGGCGAATGTGGGGACGCCGTAATGGTCTTTGACTCGGCGAACAATATCCAAATAGGGCATACCGGGTTTGACCATGATCATATCAGCGCCTTCTTGCAGATCCAGTCCGACTTCGCGCAGCGCCTCGTCGCTGTTGGCGGGGTCCATCTGGTAGCTGTATTTATTGCCGCCGCCGAGATTGCCTGCCGAGCCAACGGCATCGCGGAACGGGCCGTAAAAGCTGGAAGCGTATTTGGCGGCATAGGACAGGATACGGGTGTAGATATAGCCAGAGGCTTCCAAGGCTTGGCGGATTGCCCCGATGCGGCCATCCATCATATCGGAGGGGGCGACGATATCAGCCCCAGCTTTGGCATGGGACAGGGCTTGGCGCACCAGCACCTCAACCGTTTCGTCGTTAAGCACATAGCCGCTGTCATCGAGCAGGCCGTCTTGGCCATGACTGGTAAACGGGTCCAGCGCGACATCGGTAATCACGCCCAGGTTAGGATAATGCTGCTTGAGTGCGCGCACACAGCGCTGGGCGAGTCCGTCGGGATTATAGGCTTCGCGAGCGTCCAGTGATTTGACCTCCAACGGAGTCACCGGAAATAAAGCCACGGCGGGAATGCCCAGAGCCTCTAGGGTTGCGGCTTCTTCCAGTACGAGATCAATGCTGAGGCGTTCCACCCCCGGCATGGAGGGTACGGCCTCGCGCTGGCCGCTGCCTTCCAGTACGAACAGCGGTAAGATTAAATCGGCAGCGGTTAAGGCATGTTCGCGCATCAGACGCCGTGAAAACACATCGCGGCGCATCCGCCGTGGGCGGGAATGGGGGTACCTGCTGGTGATAATTTGAGGTTGAGACATCGCTGTGTGAGCTCCGCAGTAAACAGCGGGCATTATCGCACAGATTGGCTTACTGAGTGCTTGACGCTGCCGCGTTATGGGCGGTGAGTCAAGCGTGAGACTGAGCGGTCGCTGACCAGCGGGTCGCTTTTTTTTGCGGCTGAGCGCGACGGTTGGAAAAGCGATAGCCCACACCACGCACCGATTGAATCAAACGGTGATACCCTGACGTTTCTAGGGCTTTGCGTAAACGCCGGATGTAAACATCGACTGTGCGCGCATCGATATCCTTCACCCGTCCCCACACCTGTTCGAGCAACTGATGACGAGTGTAGGCTTGATCGGGATTGGCCATTAAAAATGCCAGCAATCGGAACTCGGTAGGGCCCATGTGCAGGGTTTGATCGCCAACACTGACCCGACAACTGATCCGATCTAAGAGCAATTCACCCGCCCGCAAGCGGGCATCCCGGCCTTCAGGGGTATTCAAGCGCAACATCGCCCGGATACGCGCCAACAACTCATGAGTAGAGAACGGTTGGGTGAGGTAAATATCCACCTCGTTGTGCAAACGTAAAAATTGATGATCAGAGTCAAGATGATCGGTTAGGATGAGCATCGGGGCGATGGGTGGTAGTGACTCATGCCATTGCTGGCAAAGTTCTGGTGCATCAGGCAAATCCCAATCCAGCAGGATCAGATCAGGCACTGCGGCAATCAGTTGGGCGCGTGCTTCATCGCTATCCGTTGCTTCTAGGGTGCGGTAGCCGAACTCGCGCAGGGCAAAACATAAGAGTTCGCGTAGAGTTTGGTCGCTTTCAATGACTAAAAGGGTGGCTGTCATTAATTAATAATCAAATTTACGGCTGTCCAGTGACATTTACTGACTATACAGACCGGATGTTACAAGCTGATGGCAGAGGGTTGGCTGGATTGGGCGTGCTGCCCTTTTAAAGATCGCTTGCACAGTATTAATAGTGTTAATGTTATTAAATGGTGTAAACTTTCTGGGTTAATCTGCCGTTAAGCACTACTTTTAGAGTCCATCAAAGGTTGTCATTGCATGAAATTAGGAACACGGGTTACTTTGATTACCGTTGGTGCCATCGCTGTGACAGCGCTGGTGGGTATGTGGGTACAAAAGGAGCGTTTGCACCAGCAAGGCTTAGCGCTGATTGAGTCGGCGATGCGTGGCTATTTGCTCGAAGCCGAGAGTATGACTCGGTCGATGTCATACCTCAACGAGCAAGGGGCGTTTGATCGCTCCCGCCTGTTGGAAAAACTGCACCAAACCGGTATGGACAACTACCGTGATACGACATTGTATCGCACAGTACCGGTGGTTGCGGCTTGGGAGGCGGTTAACGCGGCAGCCGTGCATGAGGATTATGAGTTTCGCGTGGTGCGCTCACAGGCTCGCAATCCTGATAACGAACCACGTACCCCGCTGGAACAACACTTACTGAGAGAATTGGAGCAGAGTGAGGCCACGGAGCTGTTTATTGAAGACCGTCAAGCGGGGGTGTTGGCCTATGCGCGTCCGGTGATCATGACTCCAGATTGTTTAGCATGTCATGGTGATCCAGCACGTAGCGTGACTGGAGACGGCAAGGATGTGCTTGGCTTTCCCATGGAAAATTGGCAGGAAGGAGACCGGCGCGGGGTCTATATTCTCACCAGTTCGGTCTCAAGGGTGGATGATACGGTTAATGCGGGTTTGATCAGTGCAGCCGCATGGACACTGCCGGTGGTGTTGATGGTCGGTATGCTGGCGTTTTTCGAAATACGCCGCCGTCTGGTCACACCGATCGCCGCCAATATTCAGGTGTTGAAATCGATTGCTCAAGGGGATTTAACGGTCAGCGCTCAGGTGTCTGGAGACCGTGAAATGGCAGATTTAGCTACGGCTATCAACCATACCAACAGCAATTTGCGGGCTATGATCGGGCGACTTCAGGGCAGTGCTGCTGAGCTGATCGAGATATCAGAGTCGCTGTCTGCCACGTCCGCGACTATGGCGTCTGCCTCTGAGGAATTAAATGCCCAAGCCACAACGGTTGCTGCGGCCGGTGAAGAGCTGACGGTTAATATGCAGAGCATGGCGTGCTCATCGACCGAGGTCTCCGAGTCAACCACCACAGTGGCTTCAGCCGTCGAAGAGATTGACGCCTCGATCCAAGAAGCCTCCAGTAATTGCGCCGAAGAATCACGCATTGCCCGTGAAGCTTATGCCCGCACGAGCGAAGCGCGTGAAGTGATGACCCATCTGGGCAACAGCGCTCAAGAGATCGGTCAAGTCGTCGAGTTGATTCAACACATCGCTAGCCAGACCAAATTACTGGCGCTAAACGCTACCATCGAGGCGGCCAGTGCTGGCTCGGCGGGTAAGGGATTTGCGGTTGTCGCCAATGAAGTCAAAGAACTGGCTCGCCAGACCGCCGATGCCACTGGAAAAATTTCTGAGCAGATAAAAGGCATACAAGCCAGCGCCGCCAACTCGGTGACCACTATTGAACAAATAAGCGGCGTGATTGAAAAAGTGAGTGTGATTGCTGAAAATATCGCGCTTTCCGTTCAGCAGCAATCGGAGGCCATCAGCAAGATTGCCCACACCACGGATCGGGTGTCTCGGTCAGCGCAGGATATGTCGGTTAGTGCGAAAGAGTCGGTAATGGGGACGACAGAGGTTGCCGATAATATCCACGGGGTCAGCGAAGCGTCACAGGATATTGCCCGCAGTGCGGCAGAAGTTCGGGAACGCGCTTGGCGACTATCACAATCGGCTCAAGCGACGCAGGAGGCGGTGTCTCGTTTTCAGCTCCCTGAGTCCTCTTAGCGGATCAGCAACTATAAGACCATCAGACCATTACAGTACAGGTAACCGTAATGCCTACACTTCAGGCTCCCGAACTCAATGTCCCTAAATGCGCCGCTCAGCATTACCGCACTCATGCTTATGATATGGCGACTATGGTCTCACAGCGTTTGGCGCAGCATGAGCAATTCGAGAATTTTCTGGGTAATAACCCAGTACAGTTATTAACCATCAATCACCATAATCACGCCGCCTTTGTTGCCGAAGTCTTGGCCAGTAATCATTACCGCTCACTCGCTCAGTCGTTACCTTGGGTGTATGCGGCCTACCATCATCAAGGGGTTCCATTCGAGTATTTCCTCGTCGAGCTGGAGCTATGGCAGCAAGTGATCCGAAACACCCTGCCGCCTGAAGCCGCTGACGCGGTGCTGCCTGTTTACGACTGGATGATTCAGGCGCATCCGCACACCATTGTCGCGGCTCAACACCACCAATCCGCTCGCCTTGATGTGCCCGCAGACTATCAGGCGCACTTCGAACAGCTTTGGGATGATCTTTTACACAGTCGTTATCCGCAGGCCGTCCAGTATTGTCGTGAGTTGCTCGCTCAAGGTATGAGCTATCAACGGCTCATGCACGATTTAATTTATCCCATTATGGTAGAGGTCGGAGCGCGTTGGGAGCAGGGCAAGCTGTCGGTTGCTACGGAACACCAGATTACGGCCATCGTCTATGCGCTATTGGCGACCCTCTATCAAGAACAGGATTTCGTTCCCATGAACGGGGGACGTGCCGTTATCGCAGCGGTGACGCAAGAGTTTCATCAACTGGGGGCCTGGATGTTGGCGACTCATTTGGAGTTGGAGGGCTGGGATGTGACGCAATTGGACAGCCCAGTGTCGGTGGTGACATTAACGGAAACGGTGGTGCACGTTCGCCCCCATATTGTTGCTTTGTCGGTCACCATGGTGAGCAATGTGCATGCGGCTCACGATCTCGTTGCGGCGGTGCGCCATATTGCCGCTGAGCATGATCTTAACACCCGTATCGCCGTCGGTGGGCGGGCTTTTTCTGTGGCACCGGACTTGGCTGAGAGGCTGGCACCTGAGGTGTTTCGTGGTAATGCGTCTGAGTTTATTGAGTGGGCGCGGGGATTGGATCTATAGCTCTGATAATGTGTTGAAATAGATTGGATGTCAAACTCGGATTCTGCGAACATTAAGCGCTGGTTTGAACAACGGGGGGAGATTTTTCGCCATTATGTGATGGAATCTAAGCGCTTGGTCGTCGTAGAGGTGGATGCAAACAATGAGATTGTCGAGGCGAATCTGGCCTTTCGGGCGCGGATCATTGGTTTTGAGACCGTTCAGGGACAACCCTTGTCACGCTTTCTCACCCGCAGTGATCAATACCAACGGTTGGAGGTCGATGTTGAGCGAGACTCGCAGATCGCTATTGAGTCAATTTTCACCGCGCTATTAGGCGGGGAACGCTATCTGTTTTATGCTTATCCATTGCAAGATCGCCGGTTGCTGATTGGTGAACAACTGCATATACAGGATCACGACATGCTGAACCGCATGGGCAATGTGACACTGGATATGTCGCGTTTGGTCAAAAAATTGCGTAAAACCAACCATGAATTAGCGCATGCTAACGAACTCAATCAAACATTAGCGCGCACGGATGGTCTGACTCAAGTGGCGAATCGCCGTTATTTTATGGAACGACTCCACGCGGCGGTTGCCCTTGCGCAGCGTTATAGGCAACCGTTATGCCTGATCATGTTAGATCTAGATTTTTTTAAGCGCATTAATGATCAGTTTGGGCATGAGGGGGGTGACAAGGTATTGATCGGTTTTGCACAGTTACTGCTGGCGCAGATTCGGCCTGGTGATTTTCCGGGGCGTTTAGGGGGGGAAGAATTTGGTCTGTATTTGCCGAATACGGCTTTACCCGCAGCGCTCACCGTTGCCGAGCGGTTACGGTATAGCACGTTAACCTTAGAACCTTTGCCCTACCAGTGCCCTCTCAGCGTGAGTATCGGCGTGGCCAGTCTGGCTGCAGATGAAGACGTCACGCAATTTATGCGGCGCGCTGATGTCTGTTTGTATCGTGCTAAGTCTTTGGGACGTAACCAAGTGATTGCTGATCCCTTCTCTTAAACTCTAGCCCCCAAGTGTGGAATAGCGCCATGCAGACGCTGCCGTCTAGCCAACAAACCCGTTTATTACAGCGTTTGACCCAACTCAGCCGATCCGGTCAGGTACGACTCGACCGCGAAGAATGCGCAGCGTTAGCCTATGCGCTCAGCCAAGAAACCGCTGTCACCATCGTGCTGTTCGGTTCCCGTACCCAAGCGGATCGCCGTGGTGGTGATATTGATTTATTAATATTGGGTAAAGTCCCGAGTTTTGAGACCTCGCAACGGATTGCCACTCGGTTTTTTTCACGCTGCGAGGAAAAAATCGATGTCATCGTTATTGACCCAGAAACCGCTACACCGGCACAACAGGCTTTTTTAAATCAGATTCAAACGATTACAATCTCATGACGGATAAAACACTGCTTGAAGACTCCCGCCGTAAGCTCGGTGCGGCACTTGAAATCCTGATGGCCTCGGTCGATGATTATCCGGGATTTAACCCCGAACAGGCGTATTCTCCGAAAGAACGAGAACCTTTTGATGCCCTATGTGATCGCTACCTGAGAGCGTTTGAATCGTCGCTGCGTTTTTTCAGAACCTGGGAACGGGTGTATGAAGCCACCCCCTCGGAAACGTTTCGCGATTTGCTGTTGCGGATGGCAAAGTTACGTCTTATCAGCGGTGTTGATGTTTGGTTGAATATGCGTGATGTGCGCAACCGCATTGCCCATGAGTATCAACCTCATGAGTTAAGCAAAATCTACCAAGCCATCGTGGGACCGGCGGCTGAGGAAATGCGTTTTATGCTGGCTGCTATCGATCAAAAACTGGAAAACTCAATATTATAAATGTAATTATTCAGTTCCCTCGCCCCCATCTTATGGGAGAGAAAGCCCCTCACCCCAACCCTCTCCCAAAGGGAGAGGGGGGCTGAATGCTTAGATAAAATTGACCCGCTTCACACCGCTACTGGCGCACTGATTTTTGGCCAGGGATCATAACCGTAAAACTCAAAATCCTCATAGTGGTAGTCGAATAACGATGGTGGGCGGCGGTGAATACGCAATTCCGGCAGGGGACGCGGGGTGCGGCTGAGCTGTTCACGCACCGCGTCCAGATGATTGCGGTACAGATGCACATCGCCGCCCGTCCAGATGAACTCCCCAACCGCAAGCTCGCATTGCTGGGCTACCATGTGGGTCAACAAGGCATAACTGGCGATATTAAACGGAACACCAAGAAACAAATCGGCGCTGCGCTGGTACAGTTGGCAGCTTAATCGCCCCTTAGCCACATAGAATTGAAATAACACATGGCAAGGTGGCAGAGCCATTTGGGGCACATCGGCGACATTCCACGCCGATACCAGCAGTCGCCGGGAGTCAGGGTTAGTGCGGATGGCATCAACCACATCACTGATTTGGTCGATGGTTTGCCCGTCCGCTGTAGGCCAGGCCCGCCATTGCTGACCATAAATCGGCCCCAGATCGCCGTCGCTATCGGCCCATTCATCCCAAATGCGCACGCCGTTGGCTTGTAAATAGCGGACATTGGTATCCCCACTGAGAAACCACAACAGCTCGTGCACAACGGATTTGAGATGAACCCGTTTAGTCGTGACTACAGGAAACCCGGCTCTGAGATCAAACCGCAGGTGCTGGCCAAAGGTGCTGAGCGTACCCACGCCAGTGCGGTCGTCTTTCGGTGTGCCTTGGGTCAATACTTGGCGCAATAAGTCAAGATAGGGAGTCATGCCGCCGCCCGTCGATACGCCATAACCATCAGCACAACACCGAGAATCACCATCGGCAGGCTGAGCAATTGACCCATCGTCACCCAGCCCAAGGCGATGAAGCCGATATGGGCATCAGGCTGGCGGAACCCTTCGGTGATCAGCCGTGACGTTCCATAGCCGACTAAGAACAGACCAGAAACCGCCATCGCTGGGCGCGGGCGAGCTGAGTACAGCCACAACAGCAGGAAGAGCACCACCCCTTCCAAGGCCGCTTGATAGAGTTGCGAGGGATGGCGGGGTAAATCGCCTGCACCGGGGGTATGAAACACCATCGCCCAAGGCATATCGCTGACCCGACCCCATAATTCGCCGTTAATAAAGTTACCGATGCGACCAAAAAACAGCCCAGGGGGAACGAGTGGGGCGATAAAATCGGTCACTTGAAATAGACTCATACCCAGCTTGCGGGCGTACAAGGCCATAGCAATAATCACCCCCAGCAGCCCGCCGTGGAACGACATGCCGCCTTCCCAGATGCGAATCAGCATCAGCGGGTCATTGAGCAGTCCCGCAAAATTGTAAAACACGATATAGCCTATCCGCCCGCCGAGAATAATCCCC
>PWUP01000002.1 GCA_003562535.1 Gammaproteobacteria bacterium
CTCAATCCCAACCAACCCAGTATCCGTTCCTCCATAGGCCGTTATCCGCTCAAGGTCTTTGGCAACGGGGTCACCTACATGCGCCAACAGCGAACCTGGCTGCTCAGCCATGCGGATGCCCTACATCCCGCGTTGCTTGAGGATGGCTCGGCGGCGATCTTGCATCACCAGATGAGCATCGGCACCCTGTTTTGGTATCCCTTCAGCCTGCGCTGTGACGGCTACCATCTCCTGGTGCTCAACTGGCTGGATCGCCAACCCGATCCCGATGAACAACAACGGGGCTTTATCGCCGCCGCCGCTCGCTTAACCGAGCTGGCACAGAACAAGATTCGCCTATTGGAACAGCATCAACAGCAGTTGCACCAGATCGCGCATTACGATCCTCTCACCGGTCTGGCGAACCGAGCGCTGCTGGTTGACCGATTGCGGCAAAGTATGGCGCAAACCGAGCGGCGCGGCGAGCAGATCGTGGTGGCCTGTCTGGATCTGGACGGATTTAAAAGCATCAATGACACTCATGGGCAGGAAGTGGGTAGACAATTACTGGTGAGCGTTGCCCAGCGTCTGCAACGGATACTGCGCCAAGGCGACACCCTGGCTCGGCTCAGTGGCGATGAATTCGTCATGGTGTTTAATGACCTACCGAGTCTCGAAGCCTGTCTGCCCTTATTGCAACGCCTACTCGACACCATCGCTCAGCCGCCGTATGACCGAGGGCTACAGGTTACCGCCAGTCTGGGTGCCAGTGTTTACCCACAAGCTGAACCGGTTGATGCCGATCAACTGTTGCGCCAAGCCGATCAGGCTATGTATCAAGCCAAACTGGCTGGGAAGAACCGTTATCATCTGTTCGACGTGACCCAAGATCAGCAATTACGCGAGCACCATGAACAGCGTCAACGCATTCGCCAGGCGCTGGCACAGCAGGAATTCGTGCTGTATTACCAACCCAAAGTGGATATGCGCACCGGCGCGGTGATCGGTGCCGAGGCGCTGATCCGCTGGCAACACCCTGAACGGGGCTTATTAGCCCCGGGGGCCTTTTTACCGTTCATCGACCAGCATCCGCTGATGGTGGAGCTGGGCGATTGGGTCATCACAACGGCACTGGGGCAGATCAGCCTCTGGCGGGCAGCGGGTCTGGTGCTACCGGTGAGTGTGAATGTCGATGCCCTGCAACTGGCGCAACCCGATTTCATCGCTAAACTGGCGGCGGCGTTAGCCCGTCACCCCGACGTACACCCCAGCGATTTGGAACTGGAAATACTGGAAACCAGTACCTTAGAGGACATCACTCACGTCTCGGATACCCTGCGGGCTGGGCAAGCGCTGGGGGTATCCTTTGCCCTCGATGACTTTGGCACCGGCTATTCCTCACTGAACTACCTCAAACGGCTGCCGGTGGCAACTCTCAAAATCGACCAAAGCTTTGTGCGCAATATGCTCGATGACCCCGACGATAGCGCCATTCTGGAGGGCATTATCCGTCTGGCCGGGGCGTTTGGGCGTAAAGTCATCGCGGAAGGGGTGGAGACGGCGACCCACAGTGAACGGCTGCTTGAACTGGGCTGTATCTTGGGTCAAGGCTATGCGATTGCCCGTCCGATGAGCGCCGAATATATCCTCAGTTGGTGCGCATCCCACCCAGCACCACTCCCTATCCCCGCCGGTGAGTATCCACCGCCCCATGAACATTAAGCCGCTATCCCTTAAACACCAGCACTGCTGCAACAGCGAATGTCTGGCCTTATGGACAGCTATAGGGTGGGTGTTCTTAGGACTGCTGGCCACACCGCCACTGGCTGCCCAATCGCTCGATTTCCAACAAGTGTTCAACACGCATAGTGTGATCATGCTACTGATCGACCCCGAATCGGGGCAGATTATCGATGCCAATCCAGCGGCCGTGCGTTTTTATGGCCATGACCACGCTACCCTCACGGCCATGCGCATCCAGCAGATCAATACCCTGAGTGGCGAACAAGTTGCTGAGGAGCGTGCGCTAGCCGCATACGAGGAGCGTCACTATTTTATCTTCCGCCATGAACACGCTGATGGCATCATCCGCACCGTCCAAGTGCATAGCCACCCGTTTACTCGCGATGGGCAGCGTCTGTTGTTATCAATGATCCATGACATCACCCCAGGGCGTCATCTCGAACAGGGGATGTGGCATTACCAGCAACGGCTGGAAGAACTGGTGGACATCCGTACCGCAGAAGCCTTAGCAGGCAATCGGATGGTGATCATCACGTTGCTCGGTGGGCTATTGATCTCCTCGGTGACAGCGTTCAGCCTGTGGCGAGCGATTCGGCGGCAGCGGGACACTGAAACGGCCTTGCTTGAAGCCAAACACCATACGGACATCGCACAAGAGCAGTTATGTCGTCAGCATCGGCGTCTGCAATCCATTCTCGACGGTACCCGTGTCGGTACATGGGAATGGAATGTGCAGACCGGCGAAACGGTTTTCAACGAACGCTGGGCTGAGATTATC
>PWUP01000181.1 GCA_003562535.1 Gammaproteobacteria bacterium
GGTACGATTGTACAAATGGCAAGATGAGCATGGTCAAGTGCAATACAGCAATCAACCTCCCGCACCCGGGGTGCGTTACGAGCTGGTTGATTATTGGGAAGACGCTAATGTGATTCCCAGTCAGCCGCAATGAGCGCCTGTCTGAACGCTTGTACCCGAATACACTGAGTGCAATGACCCAAAGAGTCTACATCGCCGGTCACAGTGGCATGGTGGGTTCCGCCATCCACCGCCAGTTACTGCACTCCGGCTACCAAGAAACCGATATTATCTTGCGAACCCATGCCGAACTCGATCTGACGCAGCAAGCGGCGGTTGACGAGTTTTTCCAAGCCGAGCAGCCCACTCACGTCTATCTAGCCCGCGTAGGTGCGATTAGCGGCAGCGTAATCGCACACATGCAATCCTCTGGAATCCAGTGCAATACTGTCAGCGTCATAAAATGAGGCTGTTCGGAGTGAGTGAATGAGTGATGTATGCATTCCCACGCAGGAGCGTGGGAACGAGACAACAGTTTGCCCGAATTGTTGGCTGTTGTCGTCAAGCCGTCGTGGGCATATATAAAAATTACAAAAATGTAAGCACTGAAAAAGACGAAACTTTATGACCGATCCTGCATCATAACCCATGAGTGCAACGCGCTGTGCTCGCCCGCTTCTCTCCCTAAGCGGGTTATTCCCAGCCACCCAAGCTGGGCATGATTTTGGCTCTGGCAATTTCCCCCATTGTCAGAGCTTTTTTTTGCCCGGCTAGCACCGCTGGATTCATGTACAATGGAGAGTTTTATAGCTAACCGTAACGCTGAAATCATGCAGCACTATCACGCCACAACTATTCTCGCGGTGCGCCGCAACGGCCAAGTCGCTATCGGCGGCGATGGCCAAGTCAGCATGGGTTCCACCGTACTCAAAGGTAATGCCCGCAAAGTCCGGCGTCTGTATCAAGGCAAGGTGATCGCCGGTTTTGCTGGGGGTACTGCCGATGCGTTCACCCTGTTCGAGCGTTTTGAGGGCAAACTGGAACAGCATGGCGGCAATCTGACCCGTTCTGCGGTAGAACTGGCCAAAGACTGGCGCACTGATCGTATGCTCCGTCGTTTGGAAGCCTTGTTGATTGTCGCAGACGCTACCACTTTATTAACCTTGTCAGGCAATGGCGATGTGATTGAGCCGGAACATGATCTGGCCGCCATCGGTTCAGGTGGGTCCTATGCAACAGCGGCCGCTCGCGCTTTATTAGCCCATAGCGAGTTGAGTGCCCGGCAAATTGTGCAACAGGCCATGACCATTGCCGCTGATATCTGCGTGTACACCAATCAGCACCTGACCATCGAAGAACTGCCCTCCAATATTGAGGGTTAATCCATTACCTGTGTCCGAGTCTGCAATGTCCGCTATGACCCCACGCGAAATCGTCCAAGAACTGGATAAACACATCATCGGTCAGGGTGCCGCCAAACGCGCCGTGGCGATTGCCCTGCGCAACCGCTGGCGGCGTCTGCAACTCGATGAAACCCTGCGCAATGAAATCACCCCCAAAAATATTCTTATGATTGGTCCGACCGGGGTGGGTAAGACGGAAATTGCCCGTCGTTTAGCTCGGTTGGCCAACGCGCCGTTTATTAAAATCGAAGCGACTAAATTCACTGAAGTCGGTTATGTGGGGCGTGATGTCGAATCCATTGTCCGCGATCTGGTGGATATGGCGATTAAAATGATGCGCGAAGCGGAAATGCACAAAGTCCGTGGTCACGCTGAGGACGCCGCTTATGAGCGAGTTTTGGATGTGTTGCTGCCTAGGCCGCGCAGCGTCGGCTTTAACCATGAGCCGACTCCACCGGATGATTCCGCTGCCCGGCGTAAATTGCGTGAGCGGCTGATTCGCGGCGATCTCGACGATCGTGAAATCGAAATCGAGCTGGCGGTGCGACCTATGGGCGTTGAGATCATGGCTCCGCCGGGCATGGAGGACATGACCCAGCAGCTCCAAAGCTTATTTCAGAATATGGGTAACAGCCGCACCAAGCCGCGTAAGCTCAAAATCAAAGAGGCGCTGAAAGCGCTGGCCGAAGAAGAAGCGGCGAAATTGGTCAACGAAGACGAACTCAAACTCCAGGCGCTGGACAATGTCGAGCAAAACGGCATTGTCTTTCTCGATGAAATCGATAAAGTCTGTCGGCGCAGTGATGTCAGCGGCGGTGCCGATGTCTCCCGTGAAGGCGTACAGCGCGATTTACTGCCGCTGGTCGAAGGCTGCACCGTGTCTACCAAATACGGCATGGTGCGTACCGATCATGTGCTGTTCATTGCCAGTGGGGCGTTTCATCTGACCAAGCCCTCGGATCTCATCCCTGAATTACAAGGCCGCTTGCCGATTCGAGTCGAGCTGAAAGCGCTGTTGATTGAAGATTTTGTCAGAATTTTAACCGAACCGGACAGTTCATTAACCGAACAGTACCAAGCGCTGATGGGCACGGAAAATCTGCAACTTAATTTTGCCGCAGACGGTGTGCAGCGAATCGCTGAGATTGCCTATCAAGTTAACGAACAAACTGAAAATATCGGCGCTCGACGATTGCATACGGTGATGGAGCGCCTGCTGGAAACCGTGTCCTATGAAGCACCGGATCAGACCGAACAGGCGGTGACCATTGATCGGGATTATGTCAATGCTCATCTGAATGCGCTGGTCGAAGATCAGGATCTGAGTCGCTATATTCTGTAAGGATTGTCACATGAGTGTTAGACCTACCGATATTCGCTTGCACCAAGTATCCCGCTTATTGGAAATCACCTTCAGCGACGGACAGCAATTCCGTTTGCCCTGTGAATACCTGCGGGTATTTTCACCCTCGGCGGAGGTGCAAGGGCATAGCCCCAGCCAAGCCGTGCTGCAATACGGTAAAGAAGAGGTCAATATCCAAGCCATTGAGCCGATCGGCCACTACGCCGTTAAACTGGTGTTTGACGATGGCCATCATACCGGTCTATATACTTGGGATTATTTACATCATCTTGGTGTTCACCAACAACGGAACTGGCAGGATTATTTGCAGCGTCTGCACCAAGCCGGCATCACCCGTAAAAACACTGATGATCGCGGCGCAGCGTTTTACCCAGCCTGAGCACATACGATGGAAACCACACATTTTGGATATCAAACGGTCGATGCGACCGAAAAAAGTCAGCGAGTTCGGCACGTCTTTGACTCGGTAGCCCATCGCTACGACATCATGAACGATATAATGTCGTTCGGTGTGCATCGGCTGTGGAAGCGTTTTGCTGTACAACTGACAGGGGCGCGGCGTGGTGAGCGGGTCTTGGATCTGGCCGGTGGTACCGGGGATTTGACCACGCTCTTGGCGCGTCAGGTCGGCAAAACCGGTGAGGTCATACTCTCCGATATCAACGCCAGTATGGTCAATAATGGCCGGCAGCGCTTGGTTGATCAGGGCTTGATCGGTAATATTCACTATGTGCTGGCGGATGCGGAATCGCTGCCGTTTCCTGACGGCAGTTTCTCGGTACTGACGATGGCGTTCGGTTTGCGTAATGTCACCCGTAAAGAACGCGCTTTGGCCGAGATGTATCGGGTATTAAAGCCCGGTGGTCGGGTGGTTATTTTAGAGTTTTCGCATCCGGTGATGCCCGGTTTACAGCCGGTTTATGATCTGTATTCCTTTAATATCTTGCCGTTAATGGGGCGGTTAATGGTCAATGATGCCGACAGTTACCGCTATCTGGCTGAGTCGATCCGTATGCATCCCGATCAAGAAACGTTGTTGACGATGTTAAACCAAGCCGGTTTGGAACGCTGTGAGTATTTTAATCTCAGTGGGGGCATTGTCGCGGCCCATCGCGGTTATCGGTTGTAAGTTATGTCTTGGTCGCAACAGTGGTTAGCGTTTAGCTTCGAGACCCTGATCAATGGGGCGCTGCGGCTTGATCCCATTACCCGCGAGCGCTTGGCTGAGTTGTCGGGGCGGGTCATTGCGCTACAGCCACAGGGCTACGATTTAGTCCTGTATTGGCATTTCAGTGCCACCGGCATCCGAATCACCACTCAGGCGGAACACCCGCCTGATCTGAGCATCCATGCTGACTTGAATACTCTGTTGCAATTACTCAATGGTACCGAAGTCAGTCATAGCGCTTTGGGTCTGCATGGCGATGTGCAGCTTGCCCGACAATTACAGGGAATCCTAGCGGGGCTGGATTTAGACTGGCAGGAGCCGGTTGCCAAGATTTTCGGTGACTTGGCCGCCCAGCGTTTGGGCGCAGCACTGCGCTCGGGTCGTGACTGGGGGCAATACGCCAGTGACAGCCTAGTTACAGCCAGCCGAGAGTTTTTACTGTATGAACAGGCGTTCTTGCCCACTCGTCACCAAGTGGAGCAGTTTCTCGACGCGGTGGATCGTCTGCGGGACGATTACGAACGCTTAGAAGCGCGCGTGCAGCGTTTGCAGCAGCGTGTGCCGCGCAATACGAATCTATAACCTTTTATTATTGATAAACAAATTATTATGGATTATTGTTAATGCGGCTCAGTCCTGTACGTGTGCTGCGCCTGATCCAAATTAACTGGATTATGGTGCGCTACGGTCTCGATGACCTTCTATTGGCTACCCCACCGTTTCGCCCGATTGCTTTTCTGCGGTTTTTATTGCCGGGGTATTGGCTGGGTAAACGCACCCAGCAGCCTCGTGGGGTGCGTTTACGTTTGGCCTTAGAAGCCTTAGGGCCGATTTTTGTCAAATTTGGGCAAGCCTTATCAACACGGCGCGATTTGCTGCCCGATGATATTGCTCGTGAATTAGCGCGCTTGCAGGATAAAGTCCCGCCGTTTCCCGGCGCTCAAGCCCGCCAGATTATCGAGCTGGCCTATGGACACGCGCTGGAAACCGTATTACGTGATTTTGATGAACAGCCCTTAGCCTCGGCTTCCATTGCCCAAGTGCATACGGCGCGGCTGCTGACGGGTGAGTCGGTGATTATCAAGGTGGTGCGCCCCAGCATCGAGCGGGTGATCCGCCGCGATGTGGAACTGCTGCATATTTTAGCGGAATTGGCTGAACGCTACTGGCGCGAGGGACGGCGGCTGCGTCCGCGAGAAGTGGTTAAAGAATATGAAAAAACCATTATCGACGAATTGGATCTGGTGCGTGAAGCGGCCAATGCCAGTCATTTAAAGCGCAATTTTCAGGACTCCGAGGTCTTGTATATTCCCGAAGTGCATTGGTCATTGACTCGACGCAATGTGTTGGTCATGGAACGTATTTACGGGATGCCTATCGGCGATATTGAGGCGCTGCGCGCCCGTGGTGTGAATTTGAAAATACTTTCGGAGCGAGGGGTGGAAATTTTCTTCACCCAGGTGTTTCGTGACAGTTTTTTTCACGCCGATATGCATCCGGGGAATATCTTTGTCGATGCCCGTGATCCGCAGCAACCGCGCTACATCGCCATTGATTTTGGCATCATCGGCACCTTAGGGCCTACGGATCAACATTATCTGGCCGAAAATTTTCTGGCGTTTTTTAATCGTGATTATCGGCGCGTGGCCGAGCTGCATATTGAATCGGGCTGGGTACCCGCAGATACCCGAGTCGATGAGTTTGAATCCGCGATTCGTACCGTCTCTGAACCGATTTTTGATAAACCTTTAAAAGATATATCTTTTGGAGGGTTTTTGCTCACCTTGTTTCAAACTGCGCGGCGGTTTAATATGGAAATTCAGCCGCAATTAGTGCTGTTGCAAAAAACGTTGCTCAGCATTGAGGGCTTAGGGCGGCAGCTCGATCCAGATTTAGACCTGTGGAAAACCGCGAAGCCCTACTTAGAAAACTGGATGAAACAGCGCATTGGCCTCAACGCCTTTGCACGCAAACTGCGTTACAGCTTGCCGCGGTTGCTGGATCAATTACCTGAGCTACCCTATCTGATTCAAGATACTCTGCACAAAGCCAATCACGGTGACCTCAAAGTCCGTTTGCAAGCTGACGAAATTGAACACCTGCGCCGTGAGATCAAAGCGGGCAATCGGCGCTATTTTTATGCGACATTAGGAGTGGGGTTATTAGTCAGCGCGGCTATTATCATGACTATGGACGGGCATTCGATCACCCTGATCGGTGGGGTTCCGGTGCTGAGTTGGGTCAGCGGTGTATTGGGCGGTGTGCTGCTGGTATGGGCCTGGCCAAGATCGGGTTAATCTGTTAGCGGATGAGTTGGATGCAACGTGTATTCGGGTTAGTGTTACTGTTATTGATCGCCGGTTCAGTACACGCCGCTGAGCGGGCGCAAATTGGCTTGGTTCTGAGCGGCGGTGGGGCACGGGGCATCGCTCATGTGGGCGTGCTTAAGGTGCTGGAAGAACTGCGTATCCCCATTGATGTCATTGCCGGTACCAGTATGGGGGCGATTGTTGGTGGGGCTTACGCGGCCGGGGTGTCGGTTGAGGAAATGGAGCACCTGATCGGTGAGGTGGATTGGGCGGATTTATTCCGTGACGCGCCCCCGCGCGATCATTTCAGTTATCGACGCAAACGCGATCAACGCGATAATTTAATCGGATCCGTCGGGCTGCGTGGTACCGAGGTGGTATTGCCTGAAGGAGCGATTAGCGGTCAGAAATTAGATTTGTTTCTGCGGGATTTGGTGGCTAGAGCCGATGGCACTGAGCATTTTGACGAACTCCCTATCCCGTTTCGGGCGGTGGCTACCGATTTATTAACCGGCGAACCGCTGATCTTTAGTGACGGTCCATTGGAAACAGCGTTACGCGCCAGCATGTCAATACCCGGCTTGATTGCACCGATTGCCGCCCGCGATACGCTGTTGGTCGATGGGGGGTTAGTGCGTAATCTGCCGGTAGACATCGTGCGTGATCTGGGGGCAGACATCATCATTGCGGTGAATTTAGGCACACCCTTGCTGGAACGTGAGCAGTTGCAGTCTGCCCTTGGGGTTACGGTGCAAATGATTTCTATTCTCACCGAGCAAAATGTGCAACGCTCGCTGGCCGAATTGGATGCTGATCGTGACATTTTGATTTTGCCCCAGTTGGGTGAAATCACGGCGGCTGATTTTCAGCGCGGTCTTGAGGCCATTGGCATTGGTATCGAGGCCGCTGAACAACAAGCGGAACGCTTAACTCAGTTGAGTCTGCCAGCGGCGGACTATGCGCGCTGGCAAGCCCGTTTGCAGCATGAGCCGGTAGAGCCGATAGCCGAGTGGGTGGTTGATGAAATCCGCATCGAGGGCACAGAACGCAGCAATCCCCAAATCCTGCGCGAGTTATTAACCACACAGCAGGGCGAGCCTCTCGATACCGAAAGACTGCGCGGTGACTTACAGCGCCTGTTCGGGCGCGATGATTTCGACCGAGTGAGTTATCGGCTACAGGAAGACGACGATGAACGCAACGTGTTAATCATTGATGTCGCCGAACGATCGTGGGGGCCGAATTATTTACGCTTGGGTGTGAGCAGCGATAGCGATTTGCAAGGCAATAATGATTACCGGCTGACGCTGAGCTATCTGCAGACTTGGATTAATCCGCTGGGAGCCGAATGGCAAACGGATCTCACCTTGGGCACAGTTCGCGGTCTGCGCAGTGAGTTTTACCAACCCCTGGATGTGACTCAGCGTTGGTTTGTCGCTCCTTTTGTGGACTATCAGCAGCGCAATGCACTTCAATTCTCAGGCCAAGAAAATATTGCTGATCATGAGATTACCGCAACCCGTCTGGGTGTTGATGTGGGGTTTAATCGCCGTGATCAAGGGCAATGGCGCTTCGGCACCCAACTGCGGCACCTGGATACCGCTCGGCAGGTGGGGTTAGCGAGTCCATCTGAAGGCTCTTTATGGCAAGCGGGAATCGGGCTGCGCTATTCCCAAGATCAATTAGACAATTTGGCCTTTCCCAGTCGCGGACAACGACAAATTCTGAATACCGAGTTTTGGCAACCCTTAGAGAATACAGACTCGCGCTATGCACGAGTTGAACTGGATTGGCGGCAAGCGTTTAGCCATGAATCGCACCGCTGGCAAACCCGGCTGCAACTCGGTGCTCGGGTAGGCAGTGATCTGCCCTTAGCCGATCAGTTTAGTTTGGGTGGGTTTCAGCGCTTGTCTGGATTACGTTCTGACCAGTTGCGTGGTCAGTATATGGGATTCGGCCAGGTGGCGTATTATCGGCCAGTCGCGCGCTTTGGCGGGGCATTTGGAGGGGATATTTTCGCCGGGGGCAGTGTGGAGCTGGGGCAAGTTTGGCAGCAGCGGCGGGATATCCGCCCGGGAGATCTTGACCTAGCGGGCAGTGTCTTTGTAGGGTTAGACAGTTTTCTCGGGCCATTGTATTTCGGCTACGGCCAATCAGAACGCGGTAATGATTCGTTTTATCTGCGGCTGGGTATACTGCGCTAACGCGTATCTGATAAAAAAGGCCCGCTCATTAAAGCGGGCCAATCCAGAGGAAGAAACCCCACTATCGTGGACTACTGGGTGCACGCCCGTGGCAGATACGTGCGCTAGGAATCATGCAAACACAATGCCAAGAACAGGTTATTTCATTTAATATTTTGTATTAAAAGTATATTTGTTTTTTCTTGATCGGGTGCATTGCACTGGCGCAATCGGTATTCAAGGCTGCAACACCCATTTATGGTGCAGTGCCGCACAGACATGGTGCATGACCTTCAGAAGTGACATTAAATCAAAGTATTTTCTAAGCGATAGCCGTAGCCATAGATGGATTTCAGATGCCAACCTTGGCTGGTCGTCAGCCGGAGTTTACGGCGCAAGCGACTGATATGGGTATCTACAGTACGGGTATCCATATCAGCGTTCACGCCCCAGATTTTATCCAGCAGCTCATGACGGGAGAGTAATTGTCTAGGGTGAGAGAACAGATACCACGCCAAGTCAAATTCCTTTTGCGTCAGTTCAATAGCACTTCCTTCATACCACGCTTGCTGTTGCAGGCTGTCAAACTTGTAGCCGTCAATCTGCAATAGGCGTGGCTTAAAGGGCTGGAATCGGCGTAGTAAGGTATCAATACGAGCAATAAACTCATTTTTTCTTAAAGGCTTAGATAAGTAATCATCCGCGCCAGCATTCAGCCCGGTAACAATGTCGATTTCTCGATTACGCACGGTGACCACTAGAATCGGTGTTTCCCAACCCGTTTGGGTGCGGATCCTTGCAATCACTTCATCACCTTGCATATCAGGAAGTATCCAGTCAACCACAAACAGGTCAAAATGCTGCTCACTCAGCAGGTTGACCAAAACCATACCCGTGGCACACACCGTTGTTGTGTATCCAGCACCAGCCAGCCAATAGTTCAAAAGTGCAGATTGATCAGGGTCATCTTCGACAAGAGCTATCGACATTGACATGATTGATACACTATTCACTGAAGTTATTACAAAACTAACCAAACCAAACCCACACTATGTTCTTGCCGTGGAATGGGCCAAAGACAAGTAGAATAAGGTTTTTAATAGACAACTTATCTGAACACTAATATGTAAATGATACACTTAAATCGCACATCTCGCAATTTTGCAATAATCGTCAATTTAACTATAGGGCAAAACCTAACATGATGAGGTGGTTGTGAAACACACTGGGATTCAGAAACATGAGTTTGACTAATTTAGCCAGTGCGGTGCCGGTCATTGTGGTCAGCTATGGGCTGATGGTTGCCGTCTTGTTTTTTTCCCAAGATCGGCTGCTGTACCAAAACAATTTTCCAACGCGCGACCTGGTGACCACA
>PWUP01000155.1 GCA_003562535.1 Gammaproteobacteria bacterium
GATGCCATTGTCAACAGCACCTTGGAACACCTGCCGTGGTTGCAATTGCCGCCCAATGCCGTGACTTTGGACAAATTACTACACCGCGTCTTATGGATTGAGCAAGCGCCGGAGACCGCGCTACTGGAATGGGATGTGGAGCGTTTGTATCAGGCCATTGATGACCGTGATTCTCTGCTGCCGCGTAAAGCTCATGACCAAGGGCGGTCGGGTCAAGGCGGCACACCCCAACAGCGCTATGATCAAGCCCATAATGCTCGTCAGGACGGCTCGCGTTCGGCGGCAGCGCGGCAAGTGGGGCAGGGCATGATTGAGGACTTACTGGCGGCGGATAGCGAACAACACCCCGAAGATCAGGCCGAACAGTCCCGCGAATGGGCCGAACGCATTGCCCGCGCCCATGCCAGTGATGGGGAACACTCAATGCTGCGCACTTTGTTGGCGGATTTGCCGAAAATCCGTACCCCATGGACGCAGTTATTGCGGACTCAACTGACTCGGGGGCTGCGGCAACAGCCGGATTTATCCTGGTCACGACCGGCGCGGTCGTGGCTGGCGCGGCGTGGGCGCAGTGCTACCGGGCGGCGCCTGCCGTGGGAACCGGGGACGATTACCGCTAAGCGGGTGGCGCGTTTGGTGGTGGTGGTGGATGTTTCCGGTTCGATTGATCCGCCCCTATTGGAGCGTTTTGCCAGTGAGATTGAAGCGATTACTCGGCGCACTGAGGCGTGTTTGACCTTGGTGATCGGCGATGATCAAGTGCGGCGGGTCGAGCATTTTGAGCCGGGGCGTTCGGCCTTGCGGGACATTGGCTTTCAAGGCGGTGGGGGCACAGATTTTAGTCCGTTATTGCGTGAAGCGAACCGTTATCATCCTGATCTGGCCGTGGTACTCACCGATTTAGACGGGCCGACGGAATTCCGCCCGCGCTGGCCGGTGTTGTGGGCGGTACCGGCGGCGTGTGAGGCGGTGGTGACGCCGTTTGGGCGCAAACTCGTGTTGGACTGATGGCCATACGCCTTAGACAAAATCGCAGTGACCAGAAAAAAGTTGACAGCATCTAAATCAGGTTTCATAATGCTTGCTTCCATGGATTGGGGCCATAGCTCAGCTGGGAGAGCGCTTGCATGGCATGCAAGAGGTCGGCGGTTCGATCCCGCCTGGCTCCACCAAGGTTGTTAGTACCATCATCATGCCTCTGTCCCCTTCGTCTAGAGGCCCAGGACTCCGCCCTTTCACGGCGGCAACAGGGGTTCGAATCCCCTAGGGGACGCCATCGCACTCAATGGCTTAGGGGTTGCTTATGCCCTTAAGTTAGCATTGTCGTAGCCGTTATTTTCTGGTTTCTCTTTGAAGTGTGTGTCTAGCGTAAACGCCGGCCAATCTTTTCAATCCTTGTCATAAAGATTTCACTTGCTTACCGGACTTATTATTTGAGTCAATGTGACCCAAGTTAAAGGGGGCATTTGGGGTCATTTGAATTTAGGGGGTTTGGCAGCGCACAATAGTCTCCATATCTGACCACAGAAATGGATATAACGGGTTAAACCATGAACAATTCCAGTAATGTCGTCTCTGCACCTCCGCCTGATCCGCAGCCTCCGCTTGGGCCGATAAAAACGTGGATAGTGAACCATGACCGCAGTGCGGTATTCGCACTGGTCTATGTCATTTCAACCATTGTGCTGAGCGTGTTTGTGAGCTATTTCTGGTTGTTGGCCTTGGTCGCTGTACACATAATGATTGAATGGCTCAGCAAGGTTTATCGGGGCTATCGGTATCGTTTGGCATGGACGCTGTGGGATGTGAAATTTGACCTAGCACTGGTGTGTCTGGCCTTTGCTCTACTCAGCTATACAGGCGTAAGTGCTGGGGTAGCGGGCGCTCAAAGCGTGACCCGTGTCGGCGTGTTTGGCAGTCGGCTGAGTGCCTTGGTGAGTCGTATTGGGTTTCTAGCGGTAGTCGGCGAATATTTCGTATGGGTCAGTCGTTATTTAACCCGTGTATTGCCGTTTGTCAGTCGCTTTGGTCAATATCTGGCACGATTTGGGATTAAAGTTATTGACTTGTTTTTTTCAGCACGAGTGGCGTTGTTCCGCAAAGCGGATATGGCGCGTGCTGCAGCCCGTAAACCGCTGAGCGGTGCTGGACACACTATGCCGCAGGTACCGACTGAGCTACCTTGGCAGCGGCAGCTCAGTAAAGGCGACTGGTTTGCCATCAGCGTGATCGTGATTAATCTTATTGCCGTGTTCAGTGCTCCGCTGATTACCGATCACAGCTACGCCAGTCTATTCCAGTCACTGCTGGCCAAGCTGCATCCGTGGCCACACTAGTGGGGCATGCGTAAGAAGATACTCAGTACCGAATGACGGTCAAATTCTACAATAAGTTAAGCGAAACGGAATGGTTTCCGTGCTAAGTTGAATCAACTCATCCGGCGTGTCTTGGGTCATAAAACGAATGGTAATGCGGTGCGGATCACCACTGATTTCCGGAAAAACCCGCTGCTCTCTACCAATTTCTAACCGTAACAATTGCGGTGGATTTTGTGCGTCAAGAGGTTGTTGAAATCGGCCTTGTTCAGCCTGCTGTTGCCGAGGGTAGGCACTGTTGCGCAGCAAGGACAACACCAGTTGGGTGCCGTCACGCAGTGGGGTAAAGGGCTCAACCCAACGCAGAAATTGTTGATGGCGTTCATAATCCGGTGCGGTCTCCAGCCAGTGATGCAGAGCCGGTACATCAAACGAACAACAGCCTGCGGGTAGGGTGCTGCGCTGGCGTACCATCTGTAAAAAACTTTGATGGTTCACAATATCCAGTTCACCAGTGAACATGGTGTGCAGAGCACGGCTGACTTGATCGAGCTCATCAAGCGTTTGTTCCAGAGCGCTGTTATCCACATCGCCGTGGTCTAATAGATCAAGCAAGCGTTTGCGTAAGCGATTTAAAAATTTGCCGAGTTCGCCGCGCAGTTCACTGCGGCTCACCAATTCAGCCAAATCGAACAGGGTCAATAAGGCCATTCGCGTATGCCAGTCGGCGTGGCTCGGTGCTGTGGCGTCAAATTGCACCAGCAAATACTCAAAGCGCAGCAACAAGCGTATACGTTCGCTGAGGGGATATTCGTAAAGAATAGTATTGGCCATGATGGGCAGATAGATTGGGTTGTTTGGCTTAGTGCTTAGCCGGGCTGGCGGTACTGCTGGTCAAGTTCGGCAACTCGCCTAGTGATGGCTGCGGGATCGGTCTGATTGTCAATAACATCGTCAGCAAGGCTGAGACGTTGGGTACGGCTGGCCTGCGCGGCCAGTATCTGCTCAATCTGCTGAGCATCGCTGCCGTCCCGAGCCATGAGACGCTCGCGCTGCACCGCTTCTGGTACATCGACAACGAGTACTCGATCCAGCAATTCGAGGTACTCGGGGTGCTCGGCCAGTAACGGGATAACCACCACAACGTAGGGTGCCTGAGCCTGTAGCCGCAAAGCCTGTAACCGTTGATCCACTGCTGCATAAATGGGGGGATGCAAAATGACTTCCAGCAGATGCCGAGCCGTGTCGTCGCTAAAAATATGGCGGCGTAGCCAAGCACGATCCAGCGTGCCGTCTGGATTGAGGCTGTCCGCTCGAAAGTAGCGCACAATATCGTGGAAAGCCGGTTGATCAGGCTCGGTCAATTCACGGGCAATCCGATCCGTGTCGATAATCGGTATGCCAAGCGCGGCAAATGCGTCGCTAACTGTGGTTTTACCACTGGCGATGCCGCCGGTTAAGCCGACAACGCGCATTAAAGCCCCACCAGATTCAAGTAAGCTTGCACTAAAGTCTCACCCCACAGCAGAACCCCCATCCCTGCGGCCGCCAAGAAGGGGCCGAAAGGTAAAGGTACTCGATGATCGCGCCCGCGCAACAGCATTAACGTAATGCCCACCAGTGCGCCGACTAAAGAGGACAATAATACCACTGTTAACAAATGTTGCCAGCCCACCCAAGCACCTAAAGCGGCGAGTAGCTTAAAATCACCGTACCCCATGCCTTCCTTGCCGGTGAGTAGTTTAAACGCCTGATAGACGGACCATAAAATTAGATATCCGGCCATAGCACCGATAACCGCACTCTGTAAATCGACCAACACATCGAACAGGGCTAAGAGCAGACCTAACCACAACAGCGGCAGTGTGATGCGGTCGGGTAGCAGCAGATGGCGCAGATCAATCACACTCAAGGTCAGTAGTGCCCAAGCGAACACTAAGGCCGCCAAGGCTTCAATACCATAACCCAACTGCCAGACCACCACCCCAGCCAGCAAACCGGCGCTGGCTTCAACCAGCGGGTACTGCATGGATATCGATCCTTGGCAGTGTTTACAACGTCCTTTTTGCAACAGATAGCTGAGCACAGGAATATTTTCGCTGGCTCTGATGCGTTGCTGACACTGCGGGCAGTGTGACGGCGGCATCAGTAAATTCACGGCCGGAGGGAGGTCCAGTGGCTGATTTAATAAGTCGGCACAGGCTACGCGATCCTCGCGCTCCATCATCAAGGGCAAGCGGTGAATGACGACATTGAGAAAGCTGCCGATGATCAAACCCAGCAGTACGGCAACCACGATCAGCCCTAAAACATCCATAGCGGCGGTTAAACCGTCATCGCCAATTGGAAAATCGGCAGGTACATAGCCACGATGAGTCCGCCGATCAGCGTACCGAGCACCACAATGATGAGCGGCTCAATCAATGTCATCAACGCGGCAATCATGCCATCCAGCTCTTCTTCGTAATATTCCGCCACTTTTTGCAGCATATCGCCCAGCGAACCGGCTTCCTCGCCAATGGCGACCATCTGGATCACCATATATTCAAAAATATTGCTTTGGCGCATGGAAAAGTTGAGTTGTTGGCCAATGGACACGGCCTCGCGCATTTCCAAAGTCGCTTCTTCATAGACGACATTACCTGTGGAACCTGCTACCGACTCCAAGGCTTCAACCAGAGGCACCCCGCTGTTGAACATGGTGGAGAGGGTGCGGGCAAAACGCGAGGTGGCCGATAGTCGCGCTAATTGGCCAAACAAAGGCACTTTTAACAAGATGCGGTCGAACAAGCGCCGTGCCGCTGCACTGCGTTTGCGTGATTCAATGATCGCAACAACGGGCAAGACGGCTGCACCGATGATCAACCACCACCAGGATTGCACAATGGCCGAGAGACCCAGCACCATCTGCGTAAAAGCCGGTAATTCCGCGCCAAAATTGGCAAAAACTTCTTCAAAAGTAGGAATGACGTAAATGAGCAGGAACATGGTAACGCCGATAGCGACCATGAACACTGAGATGGGGTAGATCATGGCTTTTTTGACTTTGGATTTGATCGACTCCATCCGCTCCAAGTAGCTGGCCAAGCGACTCAAGATATCCTCAAGAATACCGGCTTCCTCACCCGCTTCCACCAAGTTACAGTACAGCGCACTGAAATACAGAGGGTGCTTGCGCAGGGCGTTACTCAGACTGGTACCACCACTGATGTCATCACGGATAGACACCAGCATTTTTTTTAGTTTTTCCGTTTTACTGCTCATGGCCACCATATCAACCGCCTGCACAACAGGCACCCCAGAGCGCAGCATGGTATGCAGTTGTCGGGTGAATTGAGCAATGTCCTTAGGGGTGATTTTGTCACCCAAACTAAAGGATTTGGGTTTTTTCTTAACACTAGCAGGGATAATCCCTTGGCGACGAATCTCGGCTTTAATCGCTGCTGGATTCAGCCCGCGTAATTCGCCTTTAACTTTATTGCCGCGCCGATCAGTGCCTGTCCACAGATAGACGATTTCTTCAGGTGCTTTGCGCTTGCTTGCTGCTGCTTTGCTGGCCATAGTTTTAATCCTTGGTCACGCGATTGATCTCTTCCAAGCTGCATACTCCAGCTCGGATCTTGTTGAGGCCCGATTCTCGCAGAGTCACTAAGCCTTCACGTTTAGCTTGATCATTGATCTCCATGACATTACCGCTACCGGCCATCATGATTCGACCGATAGCGTCGCTCACGGGCATCACTTCAAACAGACCCACTCGGCCGCGATAGCCTTGGGTGCATTGGGGGCAGCCCACGGCGCGATACACTTCAAGTTGGCTGATTTCGTCTTTTTGGAAACCTTGACCGAGTAACTCCGCTGCGGGAATATCCTCTTCAACGGCTTTACAGTGTTCACACAGGCGTCGGGCCAAGCGCTGGGCAATAATCAGACTGACGCTGGAGGCGATGTTATAGGCCGGAACCCCCATGTTCACCATACGCGCCAAGGTTTGTGCGGCACTATTGGTGTGTACGGTGGACAGCACCATGTGTCCGGTTTGGGCGGCTTTAATACCGATTTCAGCGGTTTCTAGGTCACGAATCTCACCGACCATAATGATGTCCGGGTCTTGGCGCAGAAAGGCGCGCAACGCTTCGGCAAAGCTGAGCCCCGTTTTGAGATTGACGTTGACTTGGTTTACCCCCGCTAATTGAATTTCGACGGGGTCTTCAACGGTAGAAATATTAACTTCAGGCGTATTAAGAATATTTAAAGCGGTGTACAGGGTGACGGTTTTACCGCTACCTGTGGGGCCCGTCACCAAGACCATGCCTTGAGGTTTCTTAATCGCCGTTAAAAACAGGTTTTTTTCCCGGTCGTCGAAGCCTAAGGCACTGACCCCCAGTTTAGCCGCCCCGGCGTCGAGAATCCGCATCACGACTTTTTCGCCATATAACGTGGGCAGGGTATTGACCCGGAAATCCACCGCCCGCCGACTGGAGATGCGCATTTTAGCGCGGCCATCTTGCGGGACACGGCGTTCGGCAATATTCAGCCGCGCCATGATTTTTAAGCGAGCCGCTAAGCGCGGTGCCATACTGTTTGGGGGTTTAGTGATTTCATGCAAAATACCGTCTTGGCGAAATCGCACCCGATATTCATGCTCATAAGGTTCAAAGTGAATATCCGAAGCGCCGCGATTGATCGCATCCAGCAACAACTTGTTAATAAAGCGCACTAAGGGGGCGTCATCCGCCGCTTCGGTAGCGCCGGCGTCTTGAGGCCCCGTGTCTTCTTCGGCGACGATATCGATATCGTCCAAGCCTTCATCGAGCATGGATTGAATATTCGATGCGGCTTGATCGAGTAATTTTTCTAGCGCCGCCGTCAGTTGCTCATCGACAACAATGACCGGTTCCGGCGTTAACCCCGTCTGAAACTTAATATCCTCCAACGCCCGCATATTCGTGGGGTCGGAAACCGCAATGAACAAGCGCGGACCGTGTTTGTAAAGCGGCAGCACTCGATGGAGCCGCACTAATTTCTCGGACACCACATCCTTAGGCGCGTGTTCTAGATTCATCGCGGTGAGATCAAGCAACGGTATGCCGAACTCCCGCGAAGCCATTTGCGCAACGGCATACGAGGTCGCTAGCCGATTTTTGCTCAAATAGGTAATCAGCGGCATATCCGCATGGCGCGCTTTGTCAACGGCCTCAGCGAGCTTATCTTCAGCGACCAATCCACGCCGTGCGATAAGCCGGGCAATACCGGACAGAGGACTGACGGTGTCTAGCGAGTTAACATCAACAGCATTGGAAGCCATGGTCATCTATACCATTTTACTTAGTGTGCAACTGTATCATGCTCAGGGTGCAATGTAGAAGCTAAGCCGCTTGTTCCACAGTCAGTGCGGCTGCCAATAACTTCTGAGTATAGTCCGCCTGGGGATGTTTAAACAGTTGTTGTGCAGAACCTTGTTCAACCACCACACCGGATCGCATCACAATCAGTTCATCGGCCAGCGCCCGGATGACCCGTAAATCATGACTGATGAAAACATAAGCGAGTTGATGCCGATGTTGCAACTGCCGCAGTAACTCAATAATCTGCGCTTGAACCGACACATCTAGGGCTGAGGTCGGTTCATCCAATACCAGCAGCCGAGGCTGCAGAACCATCGCCCGCGCAATCGCGATCCGTTGACGTTGCCCACCAGAAAATTCGTGCGGATAGCGGAAGCGACTGGCTGGGTCCAGACCGACTTCTTCTAAGGCTTGGATCACGCGCTGTTCACGCTCGCTGTCCGTGCCACCCAATTGATGCACACGCAAGCCTTCCTCAACGATTTGCTGCACTGACAGCCGTGGACTGAGACTGCCAAACGGGTCTTGGAAGACCACCTGCATGGTCGCCCGCAAAGGCCGTAATGCTTTGGCAGGCAGCCCTTGCAGTTCACGGCCAGCAAAGCGGATTGACCCGCGACTGCGTTCTAAGCGCAACAGCGCCATAGCTAAGGTGGTTTTGCCGGAACCCGATTCGCCGACCACGCCCACAGTATGCCCTTGGCGAAGCTGTAAACTCACACCGTCTACCGCTTTAATATACCCTACTGTGCGTTTAATGATACCCGTCTTAATAGGAAACCACACGCGCAGATCGTGCGCCTCCAGTACCAGTGGGGCTTGGTGGTCAGGCTGTGAGCCGCGCACACCCGGTTCAGCGGCGAGTAGGCGGCGAGTGTACGGATGTTGCGGCTGACTGAACAGAGGGGCGGTCGAACCCGATTCAACGATCTGCCCCTGATTCATCACATACACCCGTTGCGCCATGCGCCGAACAATACCCAGATCATGGGTAATCAGCAGCAAAGCCATATTAAACCGCTGTTGCAGGTCTTTAAGCAAATCGAGAATCTGAGCCTGAATGGTGACATCCAGGGCTGTCGTCGGTTCGTCAGCGATTAATAAATCCGGCTCATTGGCCAAGGCCATAGCAATCATTACCCGCTGCCGCTGGCCGCCCGAGAGCTGATGGGGAAAGGCTTGCAAGCGTTGTTCGGGATCGGCAATACGCACCAACTGCAGAAGTTCTAAAGTGCGTTGCCGAGCGCGGCTTCGGCTCATGCCTTTGTGCAGTATCAGGGTTTCGCCGATTTGTTTTTCTATCGTATGTAATGGGTTAAGCGAGGTCATCGGCTCTTGGAAAATCATGCTGATTTGATTGCCCCGCAACTGGCGCAATTGACGGGCATCGGCACCGATCAGGGCTTGGTCGCGAAACTCAATATGGCCGCCGAGCCGGGCGCTGGAGGGCAGTAATTGCATCACTGCCAGTGCCGTGACTGATTTGCCCGAGCCGGACTCGCCGACCAGCGCCACGGTTTCCCCAGCCGCAATCGTCAGCGAGGCGCCACGCACAGCAGCCACCTCGCTGGCTGAACCGCGAAACTCAACGGTGAGTTGTTCAATAGCCAGTAAAGGCTTAGTACTCATGATGCCTCAACGGAAAATTTTTCGTGGATCAAAGGCATCACGCACCGCCTCGCCGATAAAGACCAGTAAACTCAGCATCAGCGCCAGCACGATAAACGCCGTCAAACCCAGCCACGGCGCAGTGAGATTGTTCCGTCCCTGCAGCAACAACTCACCCAGTGACGGCGAGCCAGGGGGGAGACCTAAGCCAAGAAAATCCAGACCGGTTAATGTCGTCACTGAACCGGTGAGAATAAAGGGCAAAAACGTGATGGTAGCCACCATCGCATTCGGCAGGGTATGGCGGAACATAATCACTGTATTGCTCACACCCAAGGCGCGGGCGGCGCGGATGTATTCGAAATTGCGCGCTCGCAGGAACTCAGCCCGTACCACCCCGACCAGCGCGGTCCAGGAAAACAAGGTCATGAGCACCAGTAAGGAGAC
>PWUP01000061.1 GCA_003562535.1 Gammaproteobacteria bacterium
CCAGCCGAATAGCAGTGCGCCTAATCCGGCAATCCACGGCGCAATGAGTAAAGTGGGCAGCATCGGTACGCTTAGATACTTAACCAGCAGGGCAGCACCATACGCGCCTAAACCAAAATAGGCGGCATGACCGAAGGAAATCATCCCACCGGGACCGAGCAGAAAATGCAGACTGGCCGCAAACAGTGCGGCAATGAAAACATCCACCATCAGCACTAGCACATACCCTTGGGTTAACCAAGGCAGTGCCACCAGACCGGTTAATAGAGGTAGCCACAGCATGAGACTGAGCCGACTCGGTAAGCGTAAGTGCGGAGCAGGCGGACCGGTAGGCGGGATGGCCGATTCAGGTTTGCCCAGCAAACCTTGAGGACGCACAATGAGGACAACCGCCATGACTAAAAACAGCAGCGCTAAAGTCAATGTTGGAAAGACTAAAATACCAAAAGCGTTTAATTGCCCCACTAATACGGCGGCCAGAAACGCGCCCAGAATGGAGCCTAAGCCGCCGATCACGACGATGACAAAGGCCGTTGCGATGATATTAATATCGAGCAGGGTATCCGCGCCGCCTTTCGGTAATTGCAGTGCTCCGCCCAGGCCGGCCAGTAAGGAGCCTAAAAAAAACACTGTGGTGAACAGTCGGGTTTGATTCACACCCAGTGCAGCGACCATTTCCCGATCTTGCGTGGCCGCCCGCACCAAAATGCCCCAGCGGGTACGCTGGAACAGCCACCATAACGCCAGTAGTAATAACGGTGTGATGGCAATCAGAAACAGATCATAACTGGGCAGATAATGACCGGCGATGAACACAGCTCCGTCCAAACCGGGCACCTGCGGCCCCAGCCGGTCTTCAGGCCCCCATATCCATAACACTGCGTCTTGTATGACCAGCACGACCCCGAAAGTGGCCAGTAATTGGAATAATTCTGGGGCGTGATAAATGCGCCGCAAAATTAAATATTCCACCAGTACGCCGATCAGCCCGACGGCTACCGCGGCCAGCAGCACACTGACCCAAAAACCCAGAGCCCCGGCCGCCAGCCATTGATGCAACCACCACGCCAGATAAGCGCCTAGCATATAAAATGAACCGTGGGCAAAATTCACCACGCGGGTGACGCCGAAGATAATGGATAAACCGACCGCCACTAAAAACAGCGCAGCAGCACTGGCCAGACCGGTAAGGCTTTGAATCAGGATAATGCTCATGCCCAGCGTCCTGAGTGGCTAAGACCCGCCCCGAGCGAGTTAAGAGGACAGTGCCACGTCATACTGAATGCTCACAATCACATCATTACGTAATGTCACTTGGTGGCCTCGGCGGCGGCGCTCATCGGTGGTATAGCTTAACGTGGTTTCAATGCCCTGGCGGGTGCGGCGCAGTTGTTCACTGTCCGGTTCACCCCAGGTCATCAGGATTTCGTCATACAGCATGCCTGGGGCAATCACTCCCTGTAGATAATGCCGCCGGAAGGTGTCATGGATTGCAGTAACCCGATTGTTGACCGTATGGATCTCGGCACGGTAGGTCATGCCACGCAATACGGGTAATTCAAACACATAACGGGCACGAATGCCCGAATGCTCTTGATCTTCAGGTTCACCTAAGAGGTGTTCAACCTGGCTGATCGGGCTGTTTAAACGAATCTGATTGGCGATTTGGGCGATGCTCAGCCAGTCATGGGGATGATCTGAGGTTAATGGTCGCCCGTCAGGTCGCGGTGTGCTGGGTGTTGGTGCCGACTGGTCGGGGCGCACTGGGCAAGGTGTGTCACGAAACGTAATGTTCCCATGCTCATCCTCGCAGCGAAATACGGCTTGGCTGATCATCGGCACGGTGATTAACAACGCAGCACACAGTAGCTTCAGTCGATGGATTAACAGCGATCGCATTTTACTCGCTGGGGCGTCGCTGGCGTGCAGTCGCTTCATCAGGTAAGTAATCGTTACCGTACGCATAAAACCAATCGACCATAACTCCACGACCCTCTTGTAAGGCAGTACGACCGACAAAAGCGCCCATAGTAGCTTGATGATCCCCTGCTCGGAACCGGATTGGCCCCAGTGGTGAGTCAAATTCAATGCCACGAGCCGCTGCCACTAAGGCTTCAGTATCAGTGCTGCCTGCGGCTTCGATAATCGCGGCAATGGCCAGTAAGGTGTTATAGCCTACGATGGAGCCGAGGCGCGGATAGTCATTAAAGCGCGCCTGATAGGCGGCAACAAAGGCGTTATGTTCGGGAGTGTCAATGGCGTACCACGGATAACCCGTGACAATCCAACCTTCGGGGGCTTCGTTTTGCAGCGGATCGAGGTACTCGGGTTCGCCGGTCAATAAACTCACCACCTCGCGCCCAGCAAACAAACGCCGTAAGCGGCCCTCACGCACCAGACGGGCAAGGTCAGCGCCAAAGGTTACGTTAAAAATCGCTTCTGGATCAGCGGCCAGCAAGGCTTGCACCTCGGCACCGGCATCAATTTGTCCCTGAGCCGGCCATTGTTCGGCAATAAACTCCACATCAGGACGACGTTGTTGCAACAGTTTTTTGAATGCCGCAACGGCATCTTGGCCGTATTTATAATTGGGTGCAATCGTTGCCCAGCGGGTAACGGGTAATTCAGCCGCCTGCTCAGCCAGCATAGCGGCCTGCATATAAGTGCTTGGGCGCAAACGAAAGGTGTAGCGGTTGCCACTGTCCCAAGTCAGGGCATCGGTCAGGGGTTCAGCGGCCATAAAAAACACCCGGCGTTGGCGCGCATAATCGGCTACGGCTAATCCGACATGGGAGAAAAAGGTACCGGCCAATAACACTACGCCTTCGCGGCTGACCAGTTCTTCGGCAATGCGCACAGCATGACCCGGTCGTCCGCCATCATCACGCGAGATGACCTGCACCGGGCGGTTAAGTACCCCGCCCTCGGCATTAATGTGTTCGACCGCAAGCTGCCAGCCGTTGCGATAGGGTAAAGTAAAAGCGGGTAGAGTGGTGTAGCTGTTCAGCTCACCAATACGGATCGGCTCTGCGGCCTGAACCCATCCGGCGGTGAATACACCGGCTAACAATAATCCCACGTAGCGCATCAGCCTCATCTCAATGTTACGTCCTGCGGTGAAGGGACACCAGTGGAGTTCATTCTAAAGTGAATCACGCTGACTGCAACCGCAATGTGCGGGTTTTTAACGTAGGCTGTCCATAAACCGCCATTGGGTTTTATACTGAGAGCTTATTCAGACCGCAAATAATGATCGGAAGGCGAGAAGTATGATGACTTACACCAGTGAGGCTATTCGCAATGTGGCTTTGATCGGTCACGGTGCTTCAGGCAAAACCACCCTAGTTGAGGCGTTGTTGCATCAGGTCGGCGTGATTGGCCAAATCGGCAGCGTTGAAAAAGGTAACACAGTATGTGATTACGATCCCCAGGAGAAAGCGCACCAACACTCTCTCGAAACGGCTATCGTACAGTTTGACTACCAAGATACCCATATTAATTTACTCGATACTCCAGGTTTTCCAGATTTCGTAGGGCCGGCGATCAGTGCCTTATCGGCTGTTGAAACTGCTGCCGTAGTGATTAACGCCCAGACCGGTATTGAAACCATGACGCGGCGCATGATGGAGTACGCGCAAGAGCGTGGACTGTGTCGTATGATCATTATTAATAAAATTGATCAGGACAATATTGATCTGCAAGGTTTAGTCGCCGAAATTCAACAGACCTTTGGCAGCGAGTGTTTGCCCATCAATCTGCCGGTGGATAACGCGGCGGCGGTGGTGGACTGCTTTTTTAACCGCCAAGGCCAGAGTGACTTTGGCGATGTGGCCAGCGCTCACACCACGATTATTGATCAAGTGGTTGAAGTGAACGAAGCGTTGATGGAGCTGTATCTCGAAGCCGGGGACGATAATGTAGACCCCGATAAGCTGCACGATACGTTTGAGCAAGCCTTGCGTGAAGGACATTTAATTCCCATTTGCTTTGTTTCCGCCCGTACTGGTGCCGGTTTACCCGAGTTACTGGAGTTATGCGTTAAGTTATTGCCTTCGCCATTGGAGGGTAACGCCGAGCCGTTTTATCGCGGTGAAGGAGCCGAACCGGAGTTATTTTATCCCGCACCCTATGCGGATGCTCATGCTATTGCCCACGTCTTTCGTCTGACGATAGACCCCTTTGTTGGCAAACTGGCCGTGTTCCGAGTGCATCAGGGTACGATCACTAAAGACAGTCAGTTATTCATCGGGGATGCGCGTAAGCCGTTCAAAGTCGGTCATCTCTTGCGGGTACACGGCAAAGACACTTCCGATATGGAGCAGGCGCTGCCAGGGGATATCTGTGCGGTCGCTAAGGTCGATGAGATTTACAACGGTGCCGTGATTCATGACTCACATGATGAGGATCATGTCCATCCCCGCGCTTTGCCTTATCCTGTGCCGTTATTTGGGCTGGCGGTCAGTTCACAAAATCGCGGTGATGAGCAAAAATTATCCGATACCCTGAATAAACTCACCGAAGAAGATCCGTGTTTACAGCTTGAGCATAACCAAGCCACTCGTGAAACCGTACTGCGCGGCTTAAGTGAGCTGCATTTGCGGATTGCCTTAGAGCGTATGCGCGAGCGCTACCGTTTAGAGGTGAGTACCCGAACGCCGAAGATTGCCTATCGTGAAAGTATTCGCAGCACGGCTGAAGGGCATCATCGCCATAAAAAACAGACCGGCGGGGCCGGTCAGTTCGGTGAGGTCTTTCTGCGGGTGGAGCCGTTGGAGCAAGGGGCTGGGTTTGCATTTGCCAGTGAGGTTGTCGGTGGGGCTATCCCGACCTCATTAATTCCTGCGGTGGAAAAAGGCATTCGCGATGCCTTACAGCAGGGTGCCATTGCTGGTTATCCCATTCATGATGTGCGAGCGGTGGTCTATGATGGCAAACACCACCCGGTGGATTCCAAGGAAGTCGCGTTTTCCACAGCCGGACGGGAAGCGTTTTTTGCTGCGATGCGTAAAGCCAAGCCGGTGGTCTTGGAACCGATCGTGCGGATTCAGATCGAAGCCCCTGCGGATGCCATGGGGGCGCTGGCCGGGGATCTGTCCAGCCGACGGGGCCGAGTGAATGGTTCAGAAATGACCGCCAACGGCCATATTTTAATCGATGGGTTGGTGCCGTTAGCCGAAATTGACGGTTACGCCTCGCAGTTGACCTCGCTGACCGGTGGAGCGGGCAGTTATTCCATCGAATACAGCCATTACGATCCTGTCCCTGCGGATATTCAACAGCGACTCTCTGATGCGTATCAGTCACCTGATGCAACGTAACCCTGATTGTTAACTAAGGATCCACCCACGATGCAGGAACTTAACCCTTATTTTGATCATATCCACAATTTACAGGGTCGCAGCGACGCCCTGAGGGGGTACCTTTGACTTCGAGACTAAGCAAGAGCGTTTAAGTGAAGTCCAGCGCGAGCTGGAACAACCGGATATATGGAATGACCCGGAGCGGGCGCAGGCTTTAGGGAAAGAACGCGCCCAACTCGAACAGGTGGTGCTGACCTTAAACGAGCTTGACCAGGCACTGGCCGACTCCCAAGAGTTACTGGAAATGATGGCGGCTGAACAGGACGATGCGGCGGTGGCCGCAGTAGCGGCCGATCTGCAGCGCTTTGAAAAACAGGTCGCGGATTTGGAATTCCGTCGCATGTTTTCCGGCGAGTTGGATGCGGCCATCGCTTTTCTGGACATTCAAGCCGGTGCCGGTGGCACGGAAGCTCAGGACTGGGCCAATATGCTGTTGCGTATGTATTTGCGTTGGACAGAAGCGCATGGGTTTAAAGCCGAGTTAATTGACGTTTCTGACGGTGAGGTTGCCGGGATTAAATCGGCGACCTTACGCATCGATGGGGACTACGCTTACGGTTGGTTGCGTACCGAAACCGGCGTTCATCGTTTGGTGCGTAAATCACCGTTTGATTCCGGCAATCGTCGCCATACCTCATTTGCTGCGGTGTTTGTGGCACCAGAAATCGACGATGATATTGAGATTGAAATCAATCCAGCGGATTTGCGCGTGGATACCTATCGTTCCAGCGGTGCAGGAGGGCAGCACGTTAACCGCACCGACTCAGCCGTGCGCTTAACCCACTTGCCCACCGGCGTTGTCGCTGCCTGTCAAAATGATCGCTCCCAGCACAAAAATCGGGCGACGGCGATGAAGCAACTGAAATCTAAGCTCTACGAGCTGGAGTTGCAAAAACGTCGCAGTGAGGCTCAGGCGGTGGAAGACACCAAGGCCGATGTGGGCTGGGGCAGCCAGATTCGCTCTTATGTGCTTGATCAGTCGCGGATCAAAGATCTGCGCACTGGGATTGAGACCAGCAACACTCAAGCGGTGTTGGATGGCGATCTGGATGCGTTCATCGAAGCCAGCCTGAAAAGCGGGCTGTAATCCTTTCCTTTGACTCCCCTCCTGCGCTGCAAGGGGGGCGGAATGATTTTTATGACTGAAACTGAAGACAATAAACTCATCGCTGAGCGTCGGACTAAACTCGGTGCATGGCGCCAACAGGCTCAAGCCTTTCCTAATGATTTTCGCCGTGATGCCCTAGCGGCGGATTTACAGCGCGAATTCGGCGAGTTCGAGCGTGAACGGCTGGAAGAATTACAGCACCGAGTCGCGGTGGCGGGGCGGATTATGGCGCGGCGCGGTCCGTTTCTCGTATTACAGGACGGTTCTGGCCAGATTCAGCTCTACATTGATCGCCACACCTTGTCTGCTGAACTATTGGCGGCGAGTAAGCAGTGGGATATCGGTGACATTGTCGGGGTTGGTGGAGCGCTGCGAAAATCCGGCAAAGGCAGTTTGTATGTGGCGATTGAACAGGCGCAACTGCTGACTAAATCGCTGCGGCCTTTGCCAGAAAAATACCACGGCTTGGCCGATCAAGAACAGCGCTATCGCCAGCGCTATGTGGATCTGATCGTCAATCCGCACACCCGCCGAACCTTTCAGGTGCGCAGCGCAGTGATGAGCTATTTGCGCCGATTTTTCGATGAACGCGGGTTTTTAGAAGTGGAAACGCCGATGATGCAACCGATTCCCGGTGGTGCAGTCGCTCGGCCTTTTGTGACGCATCATAATGCCCTCGATATGGACTTATACCTGCGCATTGCCCCGGAGCTGTATCTCAAGCGGCTGGTGGTTGGCGGGTTTGAGCGGGTTTACGAAATCAACCGTAATTTTCGCAACGAAGGCTTATCGACCCGCCACAATCCAGAATTCACTATGCTGGAGTTCTATCAGGCGTATGCCGATTACCAAGATTTGATGGAACTGACAGAGGTGATGTTACGCCGCATGCTGGTGGAGATTCTGGGCAGCAGTCAGATCACTTATCAAGGTCAGCATTTGGATTTTGCCACGGCTTTTCAAAAATTGACGGTGGTTGACGCCATCTTGCACTATAATGCTGACATCAATGCCGCCGAACTGAGTGAACACGCCGCCGCCTGTGCGCTGGCTGAGCGTAAAGGGGTTACCGTACCCGACGGGGTTGGATTGGGTGGGGTGCAGATGGCCTTATTTGAAGCCACGGTTGAACCGAAGTTACACCAACCGACCTTTATCACCGCCTTTCCCACTGAAGTCTCGCCGCTGTCGCGGGCTAATAATGCCCATCCTGAAGTCGCGGATCGCTTTGAGTTATTCATTGCTGGGCGGGAAATAGCCAATGGGTTTTCCGAGTTAAATGATCCAGAAGACCAAGCGGCGCGCTTCCGCGCTCAAGTCCAAGCGCGCGCTGCCGGTGATGTGGAGGCCATGTACTATGATGCCGATTATATTCGCGCCTTGGAGTATGGTTTGCCACCGACCGCCGGTGAGGGCATTGGCATTGATCGTTTGGTCATGTTGCTGACCGATGCTCCCTCGATCCGCGATGTGATTTTATTTCCACACCTGCGCCCCGAACCGCCAGCCCGTTAACGGGGTTGTGTAGGGTGTGTGCGGATCAGGCAGACACCCTGCGGTGAAATACAGCGATGCCGAATCATGGCAATACCCCACGTCATTTAACCACCTTATTGGCCCGGTGTTTAATTCAACCGGGTGAATCTATCAGCGTTGCGGAATTATTAGCCGTCTGTGGTGATCGAGCCATTGGTGGATTGCTGCTGCTGTTGGCGGCTCCCAATATTTTACCCCTGCCACCCGGCAGTGCTTCGGTGATGAGCATTCCGATTATGTTCATGGCCATACAGCTTGTGTTGGGGCGTCAGACCTTATGGTTGCCGCGACGGGTGTTGGATCACCGCTTTGATCGAGCGCAATCTCACGTTGTGGCGGCTCGTTTACTGCCGTGGCTGGCTAAATTAGAGCGTCTGCTTAAACCTCGGCTGAGCTGGCTATTGGGCGTGGTGCAGGATCGTTTAATCGGTATCGCCTGTTTCGGCTTAGCGGTGTTTATGTTTTTGCCCATCCCGTTGGGTAATCTGCTGCCCGCAATGGCCTTGACCGCGTTTGCCTTGGGTTTGATGGAGCGCGATGGTGTGCTGATATTGTTGGGGTGGTTACTCACCACGATATGTGTTGTGGTGTTCGCGACAGTGTTTGGTTCATTATGGCTGTTTGTGCGTAACCTGCCTATGCTTATTATGGGTGCCTAATTTAACCTTCAGCTGTGTGCGAACAATAACCGATACTGGTCGCTCAACATCTGGCGCATGGCGGCCAAATTTTGCGTTTCGTCATCGACAATGAGAATCACGGATTCTTGGTTCATGGCTGTCCCTCCGCTTCAATGTCGTAGACGCACGCAGACCGACCAAACGCTGCGGCTGATCAAGCGATGGCAGTTGAACGTCTTCTCCACCTATCCACTGTAACGACTCAGGTTGCGAAACGTCGATCGACCTAGAACGATCAGTAATAGCACCCATCACATATTCAGGACTACCGATCGAACCTTATTTATCCGCCGAACCCGCTTGGCGCGAAGCCCGTTTGCGCTCATGCTCTTTGAGAAACTTCTTCCGCACCCGAATGGCTTTAGGCGTCACTTCAACCAGTTCATCGTCGTCAATAAATTCCATGGCCTGTTCTAGGCTCAGGCGCACCGGCGGCGACAGTAAGATATTTTCATCCGAACCCGCCGCCCGGATATTGGTCAGTTGCTTGGCCTTGAGGGGGTTGACAACCAAATCATTACCTCGGCTATGGATGCCGATCACCATGCCTTCGTAGACGATCTCGCCGGGGGCGATGAACAAGCGTCCCCGATCTTGTAAATTATACAAAGCATAGGCCAGTGATTTACCATCTACCATGCTGACCAATACCCCATTACTGCGACCTGCTATGGTGCCGCGAGCCAAGGGGCCATAGTGATCAAAGACATGATGCAACAGACCGGTACCACTGGTCAGGGTTAAGAATTCAGTGCGAAAACCAATCAAACCCCGCGCAGGGATTATATAATCCAGCCGTACCCGCCCTTGACCGTCGGGGCGCATATCTTGGAGTTCCCCTCGCCGTTCACCGAGCTGTTGCATGATGGCACCCTGATGGGTTTCTTCGACATCGGCCACCAGTTGCTCATAAGGCTCCTGAGTCACCCCGTCGATCTCACGCACAATCACTTCAGGACGTGATAACGCCAGTTCATAGCCCTCACGGCGCATGGTTTCAACCAGAA
>PWUP01000141.1 GCA_003562535.1 Gammaproteobacteria bacterium
AGGCTATGACGATATGGTACGGCTGGCCGCTAGTCTGGAACACCTAGCAGTAGAACGCAAAATCGAACTGGGCAGTTGGTGGCTGCAACGCTTGAAGCTTAAAAGTGAGTCGGTACAAACCTGGCAGGCGTTAGGCCGACTGGGTGGCCGAGTCCCGCTGTACGGCAGCGCCCACCAAGTCGTTCCCAAAGAAGTGGCGGCCGACTGGCTCGAACAACTGTTGCGTTTGGATTGGCACCGCATTCAAGCGGCCAGCCTCGCTGCGGTACTGCTCACCCGCGTCAGCGGTGACCGCGAGCGTGATCTCGACCCCGAGTTACGTGAGCAGGTCGCTGAACGTCTGCGAGCGGTTAAAGCCTCGCCTAACTGGATCGAGATGGTCACCCGTGTGACCGAGTTAGCCGCTGGCGATGAGCAACGCTTATACGGCGACAGCTTGCCGGTAGGGTTAAAGCTGCTGGGCTAAGGCAGTGACTGCCGCAGCGTAATCATTCAGTCCCCTCTCCCCCATTTATGGGGGAGAGGGCTAGGGTGAGGGGGTAAGCTTTGGAGCTTAAGGTAGGGGGTCTGAATGCTTATGCCGCAGCACTAAGGTATCTCCCCGTTGGTTAAGCTCAAACTCTGCCAAGGCATTCATACCCAATAGCACCTGCCGACCGGAACGCATGGCGGGTAAAATAATCGCCGCGACATTATCGAGTTGCAGCTCGCCCACGCTGAGCCGCTGCAAGACAGTGGTGTAACCTACGGTGATACCGCTGGCGGTATTAATCTGTCGGGCTTGACCACGCCTCAACCCCAAACGTTGCGCCAGTTCTTGGGACACGGCTACAGTGGTCGCCCCGGTATCGATCAGTAAATCCACCGCTTGACCGTTAATCTGCCCGGCAACAATAAACGGCTGATTACCCTGACGTCGCACCACCAACTCGCGCCATTGGGGGCGCTCAGGAGCCTCAGTCACCACAGCAACTGAATCCGATGCACGCCGCGCCATGACCAACACCCGACTTGGCCGTCGCTCACTGCCCGTACCCTCATGCAACATCAGGTAATCGTGCTCGGCTAATACCTGCCGCAATACGCTGGACAAGGGTTCGTCGGTCAGTTTTAGGGTGATGGAGGTCGTCAGATCGGTTTTCAGCTCGAACACCACGCCGGTATTAGCCGAGATCTCGGCGAGTATCGCGGTCACAGGCCGATCCACAGCGTCCACATCCAGACGCGGTTCTTGAGCGGATACTACCGTAGGCGCCAGCAACAGCCATAAGCCCATTAAGCCGCCACCAAGGCGACCGGGGTTCACTAAAGGGTGCAACATCAGCGACTCGTAGTGTAAGTTTGAGAGAGTTCCATCGCCATAATTAAGGCGTCTTCACGCCCATTGGGGGCAGGATAATAGCGGCGGCGCACACCGACTTCGCAAAACCCGTTGCTGTGATACAGCTCACGAGCCACGGTATTGGATGGCCGAACTTCGAGAAATAGGGTTTGTGCACCATAAACGCTGGCTAATGCCAGCAAATGATTGAGCAACCGTCGTGCTAAGCCGCGTCCCTGCCAATCGGGGGATACACAGAGATTGAGTAAATGCGCCTCACCTGCGGCCACGGAAAGAATTCCATAGGCCACAACGTGACCCTGATGCTCTAAGACTTGGCAGCAATGCCCCACATTGAGACAGTCCTTAAATACACCTTTGCCCCACGGTGCGGTATAGGCGCGTTTTTCAATCCGTGCCACCGCCGCTAAATCGGCGGGCACCATCGGTCGCAGGCGTAAGTTGGACGCGGTCAGTCTGTTCATCATACCCCTGCGCTAGGACGCCGGAGTCTCGGCTGCAATGGCTTGAGCTAAACTGCGTTGTGCCAGTTGTAAGTCTTGCCAAGCTTTGGCTTTTTGCAGGGGTGAACGCAGCAAATAAGCGGGATGATAGGTCACAATCAAGGGACGACCTTGAAAACGATGCACGGTGCCGCGTAGCTTGCCCACCGGCGTTTGCGTTTCCAGCAAGGTTTGCGCGGCGACTCGCCCCATAATCAAAAACATGCGGGGTTGAACCAGCTCAATTTGGCGCAATAAATACGGCCAGCAGGCTTGGATTTCCTCAGGGCGTGGATCACGATTATCCGGCGGTCGGCTTTTAAGAATATTGGCAATAAACACCTGCTCACGGCTTAAACCGATGGCCTTAAGCATGGGATCGAGCAACCGCCCGGCACGGCCGACAAACGGCTCCCCGAGTCGGTCCTCGTCTGCACCGGGTGCCTCGCCGATCACCATACACTCAGCCTGACGATTCCCTACCCCAAATACCGCACGGGTGCGGCTGGCGTGTAATGGACAGGCGGTGCATTGATCCACTTCGGTGATTAAGCGCTGCCATTGCTCGTCAACTGTGGGTGCTGCGGTAGCCGGTGGCGGAGCGGTGGCCTCCGTTGGTGCAGATTCGGGGTCAGGCGTCACAGTGGGGTCAAGCGCAGGGCTAAGCGCCGTCGTGGGCAACTCACGCCGCCGCCACACCTGAATGCCCATAGCCTGTAAATACGCCATACTGTCGCGAGAGTCCATCCATATCCCTTGATTTAACTCATGGAATCACCACGGCGGCGCATACGCTGCCAGCGACGCCAAACCATTAACGCCGGACCGGAAGCACCATAGCAAAATGCAGCGGCAAATAGGGTTTTAGGCGGATCAATGGAAATAAACACCACCACTAAGACGACAAGCAGTAGGACGAAAAAAGACACCCGACCTTTAAAGTCGATGTCTTTAAAGCTGTAATACAGCACATTACTGACCATCAGCCCCCCGGCGCTAATAGTCATCAGGAAAGCCAGCCATAAGACTTGCTCACCACTGATTCCCAAGCTGTGAAAGGCCCACACCATACCGGCCATCAGAGCCGCAGCGGGCGGGCTGGGCAACCCTTGAAAAAACCGCTTGTCGGCATGGCCAACCTGGGTATTAAACCGCGCCAAACGCAGCGCGGCTCCTGCCGCGTACACAAAGGCCGCCAGCCAGCCGAGTTTGGCAGGTACCCAACCGAGATCCGCCATACCGGACAGCGCCCACTGAAACATCAGCAAAGCGGGGGCAATCCCAAAAGAGACCATATCCGCCAAACTGTCGTACTGGGCACCAAAATCACTGCTGGTGTGGGTCATACGCGCAATGCGCCCATCGAGATTATCGAGCACCATCGCCACAAAAATAGCAATGGCGGCTACGGTATAACGGTCTTGAACCGCAGCGACAATGGCGTAAAACCCCGTAAATAACGCCGCTGTCGTGAACAAATTCGGCAGCAGATAAATACCCCGATGACGGCGGCGTTTAGGGAGTTCACTCATCACAGCCAAGCCGGTAGCTCACTTAGTTTTTGCTCTTGTCCACCAAGCGATTAGCGGCAATCCATGGCATCATGCCCCGCAGTCGCTCACCGACTTGCTCAATCGAGTGTTCTTGACTGATGCGGCGCATCGCTTTAAGGGTTGGGGCACCCGCCTGGTTTTCCAGGACAAATTCGCGGGCAAACTGACCCGTTTGTACTTCCTTGAGAATGTTGCGCATCTCCGCTTTAGTGTGCTCAGTAATCACCCGTGGCCCGCGGGTAATATCGCCATATTCGGCGGTGTTGGACACCGAATAGCGCATATTGGCAATGCCGCCCTCATAAATCAGATCAACAATCAATTTGACTTCATGCAGGCATTCAAAATAGGCCATTTCCGGCGCATAACCGGCCTCAATCAGGGTTTCGTAACCGGCCTGAATGAGTGCCGAGACCCCACCACACAGTACCGCTTGCTCGCCAAACAAATCGGTTTCGGTCTCTTCACGGAACGTGGTTTCAATCACCCCAGAACGCCCCCCACCAATGGCACAGGCGTAGGATAAAGCCAGGTCTTTAGCCTGCCCAGAAGCATTCTGAGCGATGGCAATCAGACACGGCACCCCGCCACCGTTCACATAGTGCGAACGCACGGTATGCCCTGGCCCTTTGGGGGCGATCATAATCACATCCATATCAGCGCGGGGTTCGATCTGATTGAAGTGAATATTAAAGCCGTGGGCGAACGCTAACGCCCCCCCAGTTTTAAGATTCGGTTCTACGTGTTCACGGTAAATCCGTGCCTGCTGCTCGTCAGGCGCCAGCATCATGACCACATCAGCAGCGGCAATGGCCTCAGCAACGGGCTTGACCGTTAATCCAGCCGTTTCCGCCTTGGCCACGGAAGCCGACCCAGAACGCAGGCCGACAATCACCTGAGCAACCCCGGATTCTTTGAGGTTATTGGCGTGAGCATGACCTTGAGAACCGTAACCAATCACCGCCACGGTTTTCTGTTGAATCAGTGATACATCCGCATCCTTGTCGTAATAAATCGTAAGAGCCATAGTGTTATTGTCCCCTTAAGTACGTAATGCCTTGACGCCGCGAGCAATACCGGTAATTCCGGTGCGTGTCACCTCCAGCAGCTCGTCGCGGCCAACGGCGTCCATAAACCCGTCCAGTTTTTCGCTGGTACCGGTGATTTCTACGGTGTAAGTGACTTCAGTGACATCGATGATGCGTCCGCGAAAAATGTCCACCAGACGCATCACCTCGGCGCGCTGCAATTCACCAACCGCCCGAATTTTGACTAACATGAGTTCACGCTCGATGTGAACCCCTTCAGTGAGGTCAACTAATTTGACCACTTCGATCAGCTTGTTCAACTGCTTAACAATCTGCTCAATGATTTCCGGAGTGCCATTAGTGACCAAGGTCATCCGCGACAGGGAGGGATCTTCTGTCGGTGCCACACATAAGGTTTCAATGTTATAACCGCGTGCTGAAAATAAATTGGCGACTCGCGATAACGCTCCAGATTCATTTTCCAGCAAAATCGAGATAATATGACGCATTAGACTAACACCATGCCTTCTTCGTGGGTGGAACGCATTGCATCACGTCCCGCAAGCAGCATTTCATTGTGGGCGCCACCGGCAGGAATCATCGGGAAGACATTTTCTTCGGGGTCCGTAATGAAATCCAAAAATACGGTGCGATCTTTCATAGCAAACGCCTCGCGCAAACTGGCCTCGACATCACCCGGATGTTCGATTTTCATGCCCACATGACCATAGGCTTCGGCCAGCTTAACGAAATCAGGCAGTGCATCCATATAGGACATGGCGTAGCGTTTCTCATAGAAAAACTCCTGCCATTGGCGCACCATGCCAAGATAACCGTTGTTGAGATTGACGATTTTAACCGGCGTATTGTATTGCAGCATGGTGGAGAGTTCTTGCAACATCATCTGGATGCTGCCCTCACCCGTCACGCAGGCGACATCGAGATCCGGACAAGCCAGTTTGCAGCCCATCGCCGCAGGCAAGCCAAAGCCCATGGTGCCCAGACCCCCAGAGTTAATCCATCGCCGTGGTAAGTCGAAGTGGTAATACTGCGCCGCCCACATCTGGTGCTGACCGACATCCGAGGTGACAATGGCATTGCCTTCGGTGACGGTGTACAACTGCTGCATCACGTATTGGGGTTTGATGATCGTATCACTGTGCTCATAGCTCAACGAGTCAATCGCCCGCCATTTATCGATCTGCCGCCACCAACGCGCTAGGGCTTCTTTTTTCACAGGCTGTGAGCCTTCCTCACGGATCAAGCTGATCATGGCGCGCAACACATTGGCCACTGAGCCGACAATCGGCACTTCGACTTGGACGTTTTTGGCAATGGACGACGGGTCGATATCAATGTGGACAATGCGGGCATAAGGGGCGAATTTTTCCAAATTGCCGGTCACGCGGTCATCAAAACGTGCCCCGATGGCAATCATCACATCGCAATCGTGCATGCACATATTGGCTTCATAGGTGCCGTGCATACCTAACATTCCGACAAATTGCGGATCGGTGGCCGGATAGGCACCCAATCCCATTAAGGTATTTGTAACCGGATAGCCCAGCATCCGAGTCAGTTCAGTCACTTCTTTGGAGGCTTCACCGAGAATGGCGCCCCCGCCGACATAGACAATCGGCCGCTCTGCTTTGAGAATCAGTTTAACGGCTTTGCGAATCTGCCCCGTATGGCCTTTCAGCGTTGGGCTGTAGGAACGCATTTTAATATTATGCGGATAGTCGAATACCGTTTTGGCTGCGGTAATGTCTTTGGGCAGATCAACCAATACCGGCCCGGGACGACCGGTTGTGGCGATATAGAACGCTTTTTTAAGCGTAGTCGCCAATTCTTTAACGTCTTTAACCAAGAAGTTATGTTTGACGCAGGGGCGGGTAATGCCTACGGAATCGACTTCCTGAAAGGCGTCATTACCGATCAGCTTGGTCGGGACTTGACCCGATAAGATGACCATCGGGATAGAATCCATAAACGCAGTGGCAATCCCAGTAACCGCATTGGTAACACCCGGTCCTGAAGTCACCAACACCACACCGGGTTTGCCACTGGCCCGCGCGTAGCCGTCAGCCGCATGGGTTGCCGCCTGTTCATGGCGTACTAATACGTGCTGGATATCGTTTTGTGCATGGATGGCATCATAAACATGCAGTATTGCTCCACCCGGGTAGCCGAACACATAGTCGACGCCTTCTTCTTTCAGAGCACGGATGACGATTTCAGCACCGGTCAGTTCCACGGCGTGAGTCTCCTCAAAGTCAATAGAAATTTAGACAACTGATTTACTAATTAAAACCAGTCAGTAAAAAATGCCCGTATAAAACGGGCTGTGTTGTCGCTTGCAACCTTAGAAACTTACTGACAAGTCGGGCAAACGTCAAGTGATATGAACGGCTGGATTGGCAATCGGACTTATTTTTTGCTATGACGCAGGCTCACAGCACACCATTGTGCGCAAAATGTGTTCATACACTCGGCTCAGGGTGCATAAATCCGCTACCGCAACCCGCTCATTGACTTGATGAATACTGGCATTTACCGGGCCGAGCTCGATCACCTCAGCACCGGTGGGCGCGATAAAACGCCCGTCTGATGTACCGCCTGCGGTAGACAGCTCCGGACAATAGCCGCATTCGTGGTTGACCGCTGAGCTGACGGCTGTAGCCAGACGACCCGGTGTGCTCACAAATGGCCGCCCGGCAAGCCGCCATTGCAAACGGTGCGAGAAGTGTTGACCACTGCGCAGTTCTGCAGGTGCCAAACCGGCATCAATAAGCTGTTGAGTGCGGGTTTGCAGCGCGTCCACCGTGGATTCGGTGCAAAACCGAAAATTGAACTGTATCTCTATGCGATCTGGCACCACATTGTCGGCCCCAGTGCCGGCATGAATATTACTGATTTGAAATGATGTCGGTGGAAAAAACGCATTGCCCTGATCCCAAATTTCGCTCGCCAAAGCATCGATAATCGCCCCAGCCGCATGAATGGGATTACGCACCTGCTGTGGATAGGCCACATGACCTTGAACCCCCTGAATCTCCAAGCATCCAGATAATGAACCGCGCCGCCCATTGCGCACGGCATCGCCAAGTTGCTGGTGGCTGGACGGCTCACCCAGCAGACAGGCATCGATAATCACTCCCTGCCCTTGCAGCCATTCCACCACCCTAGCCGTACCGTCCAAGGCTGGGCCTTCCTCATCACTGGTCACCAAAAAACCGATAGAACCTTGGTGGTCAGGCTCAGCCGTAATCAAGCGTTCACAGGCTGTGATCATCGCGGCCAGTGAGCCTTTCATATCCGCCGCACCACGTCCGTAGAGATAGCCTGCGCGCACGGTTGGTTCAAAGGGCGGCGAGTGCCAGTGCTCCAGTGGTCCGGCGGGTACCACATCGGTATGCCCGGCCAACACCAGTAGCGGTCTGGCTTTCCCCCGCTGCGCCCAGAAATTACTGACTTCGCCATAGGGCAGGTGCTGGATGGTGAAATCCAAAGCCTGCAAGCGCTGGATCAGCACGTCTTGACAACCAGCGTCGTCTGGGGTCAGTGACGGACGGCGAATCAGGTCACAAGCCAGCGCCAGAGTCGGGTCGGTGGATGCCCCCATAATTAAGCCTCACGCAGCAAGGCGTTAATACCGACTTTGGCGCGGGTTTTTTCATCCACTTGTTTAATGATCACCGCGCAATACAAGGAATGGGAACCGTCATTAGCGGGCATGCAATTACTCCAGAAGTTTTAGGTTAGCGTGCGGCATAAGCCGGTGTGAGGCTGCGCAGTACAGACACTTGGGTGGGGTTCATACAGGTCAAATAAATCGGCCCCGTGCTGGGTGTCAGCTTTCATTGTGCTCAAGCCTCAGTCAAGAATTGGGATGTTGTCATGGTGTCAGGATACAATAACTCGGTTTGTTCAGCGAAAAATAGGTTCAATACCCCCATGCGCCTGACCTCCACCCAAATCACCGCAATCCGCGAAGTGGTTCACGACCAATGCGGGCCGCAAAGCCGAGTTCGCCTGTTTGGTTCGCGCCTAGACGATACCCAGCGCGGTGGGGACGTGGATCTGTTTGTCGAGTTGGATCATCCGATCGAGCGCCCCGCAGTACTTTCGGCTCAGCTCGCGGCCTTGATCAGTCGCCGCCTAGACGGACGATCGATCGACGTGGTACTTGCCGCACCAAATCTCCCACGCAGCGCCGTCCACCGCGTCGCCGAGCAGCAGGGGCAAGAACTGTGACCCTCGATCCGGAACAGCTTGATCGATTGCACTTCCTGAGCCGCGTCATCGAGCGCGAACTCAAGTATCTGCTGACCACGGATCGCCGAGTTTTCAGCGAACCCTTCGTGCCGGCACGAGCCAGTGGTCTACCTGACAATATCGAAGAAGCTGAGCGGGTTGACGCCTTCGTGAGCCGATTCGGACGCCTGCAGGACACGCTGGGCGACAAACTGCTTCCGCTGTACTTACATGCTCTGGGAGAGCGCACAGGTGCAGCAATCGACAACCTTGATCGGGCTGAGAAACTCGGATTGATCCCGTCCAGCGACGACTGGATCGCCATGCGCAAGCTGCGCAACAAAATGGTGCACGAATACATCGAGGACCCAATCACCCTAGCCGACGCGCTACAAGCCGGACACGATTACGTCCCGATATTGAGCAAAGTGGTCGCATACTTCCTGGCCGACATGCAAGCCCGCGGTTGGACAGCGTGGACATTCCGGCAGGCACGTTGAACAATGCCCTGAAACAAGCTGGACTCAAACAATAGGTGAAATCATGCAGTACGTTGTAATCATCGAAACAGACCCCACAAGCTGGGGCGCGCATGTGCCAGATCTTCCCGGTTGCGTAGCTGCGGCTGAAACGCGTGAAGAGCAAAAAACAGGTTCTCGCGATGATTCAGGAAACGATCAAATTTCATCTGGAAGGTCTGGTTGAAGATGGGCAGCAGATTCCTGAACCGCATTGCCAAAGCGAAGTAGTGCAGGTGAATGCTGCCTGACACCCCCCATAACCCCGATTATCTGATCATGACCCCTACTCGACACAAATTGCCCATTGGTATCCAAACGTTCGCTAAACTGCGCAATGAACAGTGTTATTACGTTGATAAAACACCTCTGGCGCTGCAACTGATTAACGAAGGCAGTTATTATTTCCTCTCCCGCCCCCGGCGGTTTGGTAAATCGCTGCTGGTTGATACGCTGAAAGAAC
>PWUP01000352.1 GCA_003562535.1 Gammaproteobacteria bacterium
AAGTTCCGTCCACATGGCTTTAATCCAACCAGACCCGTGCATTGGCAAACAAGCGCAACCACGGGCTGGCCTCGCCCAGTTCCGGCGGTCGCCAAGACCACTGCACCGAGCGAAACACCCGTTCGGGGTGGGGCATCAGCACCGTAATCCGCCCATCGGCATTACTCATGCCGGTAATCCCCTGCGGTGAGCCGTTGGGATTGTGAGGATAACGCTCGGTGATCTGACCATAAGAGTCAATATAGCGCAACGCCACCTGCCGAGCGTCCAGCGCCTGTTGCGCCCCCTGGTCGTGCGCAAATTCTGCCCGACCCTCACCGTGGGAGACCACTACGGGTAAACGCGAGCCGACCATATCGCGGAACAGCAGCGAGGGGGAGTCCAGCACTTCAACCAGACTCAGCCGAGCTTCAAATTGTTCGGAACGATTGCGTACAAAGCGCGGCCAGTGGTCACTGCCGGGAATCAGTTCCCGCAATGCCGCCAGCATCTGACAGCCATTGCACACGCCAAGGGCAAACCGACCGGTATCGGCAAAAAAAGCCGCAAATTGTTCCCGCATCCGCGCATCATAGAGAATCGACTTAGCCCAGCCTTGTCCCGCACCCAATACATCGCCATAAGAAAAGCCCCCACAGGCGGCTAAACCGTGGAAGTCGGTTAATTTCATCCGAGCGCTGAATAAATCGCTCATGTGAACATCGACACTCTCAAAACCGGCACGGTCAAACGCGGCGGCCATTTCATAATGGCCATTCACCCCTTGTTCACGCAGCACCGCTAACCGGGGGCGGACACCACGGGCAATATAGGGAGCACTGACAGGTTCAGCAGGATCAAAACTCAGCGTACAGCTTAAACCGGGGTCATCGTCGTCTTGCAAGGCGCTAAACGCCTCGTGAGCGCAGTCGGGATCATCGCGCAAGGCTTGTATACGGTAACTGGTTTCTGCCCAGACCTGATGCAGTGTGCTGCGCGCCTCATCCAGCAGCACTTGGCCGCGATAGTGCAGCCGTAAGCGCGGGTCAGTTTTGACCGCACCGAGTCGGTGGCCGCATTCACCCAAGCCAGCGGCCTGCAAGACCGCCATCACTGCTGCATAATCGGCGGTGCGGATCTGCACCACGGCTCCCAGTTCTTCGGTAAACAGCGCGGCACTGGGATCATCCCCCAGCGTGTCTAGGGCAATATCCCAGCCGACATGGCCGGCAAACGCCATTTCGCACAAGGTCGCCCATAAACCGCCGTCGCTGCGGTCATGATAGGCCAGCAGCCGTCCGCCCGCATTAAGCTGCTGAATGCTGGTAAACAAGGCGCGTACATCAGCGGGGCGATCCAGATCAGGCGGGGTATCCCCTAATTGATTATAGACTTGGGCTAATACCGAACCGCCCAAGCGCTGTTGGCCGCGTCCTAAATCAATCAGCAGCAGTTCGCTGGGTTCGGGGTGACGCTGTAACTGCGGGGTCAGGGTGGCGCGAATATCGCTGACCGGGGCAAAAGCGGAAATAATCACCGATAGCGGGGCGGTGACGCTGTGAGTCTGTTCGCCCTGTGTCCATAGGGTGCGCATGGACAGGGAGTCCTTGCCCACGGGAATGGCTAAATCCAAGGCCGGACACAGTTCTAAACCCAGAGCCGCCACCGTGTCATACAGCAAGGCATCTTCCCCCGGCGCACCGGCGGCGGCCATCCAATTGGCCGATAAGCGAATATCCGCCAGTTGCTCAATGCGGGCAGCGGCGATATTAGTCAGTGCCTCACCGACCGCCATGCGTGCTGAGGCCGGGCCGTTTAATAGCGCCAGCGGCGGACGTTCGCCAATGGCCATCGCCTCGCCGGTCACATCACAATAACTGCTGGCGGTTACCCCCACGTCAGCCACCGCAACCTGCCACGGCCCGACCAATTGATCACGGCAGACCAATCCGCCGACGCTGCGATCCCCGATGGTAATCAAAAATTGCTTATCGGCTACTGTGGGAAAGCGCAATACCCGCCGCACGGCTTCCATCAGGGTGACTCCAGTACGGTTCAGGGGTTCACGCAGCGGGCTGAGACGCACCACATCACGGGTCATGCGCGGTGGTTTGCCCAATAGCATACTTAGCGGTAAATCCACTGGGGGATGGCCGAGTAATGCATCATTCACCACTAATTGCTGCACTTCAGTGGTCACACCTAAGACCGCTTGAGGACAGCGTTCGCGGGCGCACAGGGCTTGGAACTCAGCCAAACGCTCGGCGGCAATCGCCAGCACATAACGCTCCTGAGCCTCATTACTCCAGATTTCGCGTGGACTCATACTGGGATCGGCATTAGGAATAGCGCGTAGCTCAAAGCGTCCGCCGCGACCGGCATCATGGATGATTTCCGGCAGGGCATTGGACAGCCCCCCGGCACCGACATCGTGAATGGAGAGTATCGGATTGGCTGCCCCCAGCGCCCAACAGCGGTCGATGACTTCCTGACAACGCCGCTGGATTTCCGGATTCTCGCGTTGCACCGAGGCAAAATCCAGTTCGGCATCCCCGTGACCACTGGCTTGGCTGGACGCCGCACCGCCACCCAAACCGATCAACAAGGCCGGCCCGCCTAAGACCACAATCGGGGTGTCAGGAGGCAGGGGGGCTTTTTCAATATGCTCAGCGCGAATGGTCCCTAATCCGCCGGCAATCATGATCGGCTTATGATAACCGCGCCAGCCTTCCGGCAGGCGTTGCTCAAAGCTGCGGAAAAACCCCATGATACACGGACGGCCAAATTCATTATTATACCCCGCAGCGCCTAGCGGTGCGGCGAGCATGATGTCTAACGGACTGGCAATCCGTTCGGGGCGGCCCGGATCGTCCATTTCCCATGGTTGCATATCATCGGGAATCCGTAGATGCGATACGCTATAGCCGACTAAACCGGCCTTGGGCTTAGCGCCCCGTCCGGTGGCGCCTTCGTCGCGGATTTCCCCACCCGAACCGGTAGCCGCTCCAGGAAAGGGTGAGACAGCCGTGGGGTGATTATGGGTTTCGACTTTGAGCAGAATATGTGCTGCTTCAGAGTGATAGCGATATATGCTGGTTTGTGGATCGGCAAACCAGCGCTGAGTGTCATGGCCGCTGATCACAGCAGCATTATCCCGATAGGCCGATAACACCCCCTGCGGTGTGCGGGCGTGGGTGTTACGGATCATGGCAAATAAGGATGAGGTCTGAGCCTGGCCGTCGATGATCCAGTCGGCGTTGAAAATTTTATGGCGACAATGTTCAGAATTGGCCTGAGCGAACATCATCAGCTCAGCGTCTGTTGGGTCACGCTTAAGTTCTTGATAATGAGCTATTAAATAGTCGATTTCATCCTCAGCCAATGCCAAACCCAGTGCCTGATTGGCCACCAGCAGCGCCTCGCGCCCCGCGCTGAGCAGGGGGATATGCCCTAGCGGTCGCGGTGCAGCGGTAGCGAACAGCGCCGGTTCGGCGGCGGCGGGCAGTAGCACTTGAGTCATGCGGTCATGCAGCAGGGGAGCCACCGTAGCCCCTTGTTGGGCATCGAGGGCGCTAATCCCGCGCAAAGTCCAGACCTGACCGTGTTCGATGCGCCGTACTGCTTCCAAACCGCAGCGTTGGGCGATATCCGTAGCCTTAGAAGACCACGGGGATACCGTACCTAAGCGGGGTATGACCAACAGTTGCAACGCCGTGCCTGAGTAGGGCAGGGGAGCGGTGGTGGCTAATAATTGCTCCAGTAACGCCTGTTGCGCGGGGTCTAGGGGGGCGGCGCAGTCGATAAAATACACCGCTTCGCAGTACAAACCGGTCAAGGCGGGAAGTTCATGGCGCAGTGGGGCTAATAGACGATCTAGGCGGAAGCGCGAACCTGTCGGGCCGCCAAATAAGCGCAAGGTGTGCTGAGTGTGAGGGGCTGTCATTATGGCTGAATCAATGGATTAGATTAAAGGAATGAGCTAAGAGACGGCGCAGTGCTTCAGCGCCCGATCTGCTCACCCCAGCGAGGAATCGGTGCAATGCTGGGATCGACAGCAAACAGATCCAGCACTCGGCGCACCGTGTAATCCACCATCTCATCGATGGATTCTGGTCGGCTGTAGAATGCTGGCACCGGTGGGAAGATAATTCCGCCCATTTCGGTCACGGTGGTCATATTACGCAAATGCACCAGATTCAGCGGGGCTTCGCGGGTCAGCAAAACCAGTCGCCGCCGTTCTTTCAGCACCACATCGGCGGCTCGGGTCAGTAGCGAAGCGGTGACTCCGGTGGCGATTTCCGCCAAAGTGCGCATAGAACAGGGGGCAATCACCATGCCTAAGGTGGCAAACGAGCCGCTGGAGACGCAGGCCGCCACATCGCGAAACGCATGCACCTCGGTGGCCAAGGCTTCAATCGCCTTGGGCTTGAGATTGGTTTCGTAGTTAATCGCCAGTCGGGCGGAATCCGACAGAATCAGATGGGTTTCTATCGGCGTGGTGCGCAGAATTTCTAGCAGACGCACACCGTACACCACGCCCGATGCGCCGGTGATGCCGACAATCAGGCGCGGGTTAGGGGGGGATGAGGTAGCGATTGATTCAACCTTCGGGGATGCGAATTGTGATGCCTGCCGGTAATTGATGAGCACTGCTGATGCCGTTGATGGACAATAACTGGTTCACACTGACATCGTAACGCCGCGCAATGCTGAACAAGGTATCACCACGTTTGACCACATAAGAACGGGTACCGCTGGGTTGTTGGGTGTCAACAATCTCCAAGCCTAGACCCGGACGTGACTGAGCGAACTCACGAATCCCTTCCATGATGGCAACAGCCAAGCGTTGTTGATAGCTTGCTGTATTCAGTAATTTTTCTTCTTCAGGATTAGAGATAAACCCCGCTTCTACCAATATGGACGGCATATCCGGCGCTCTGAGCACGGCAAAATTCGCTCGTTCAACGTTGGCGCTGTGTAACCGCCCAACCTGACCCATACGCGATAATATTTTACTGCCAGCGTCATTGCTTTCAGCTAAGACTGCATCGTGTACCATATCATAAACCACTTGGCGCAGTTCGCGATCACGGATGTTGAGATCATCCCCGGTTTGCCGTGCGGATTCGTTTTCAGACTCCGCCAGCCACCGCGCCATGCTGCTGGAGGCACCACCTGTGGACAACATATACACCGAAGCCCCACGCGGTTGCGGGCTGGTGAAGGCATCGGCATGGACAGAAATGAATAAATCCGCATTATGCTGACGGGCGATAGCCACCCGCTCGAATAAGCGCAAATAGACATCACGATCGCGGGTCAATATTGCACGCATTCCTGGTTCATCATTAATTAGCCGCGCCAAACGCTTGCTGATTTCCAGCACCACATCTTTCTCGCGCACACCGCTAGGGCCTACAGCGCCCGGATCTCTTCCCCCATGACCGGGATCAATGGCAATCACAATATCACGCCGCCGAGTAATCAATGCAACCGGCTCCATCTGGCGGGCTTCGGCATTGGTGGTGGCGGCTGAATCAGAATCTGTAGCACTCGTGGCCGCTTGCCCCAGCAGTTGGATACTGGGTAAAGCCGCAGTGGCTACGGTTTGTGCGGCTTGCACTCGCGGCGTGGTAAACGACAGTTCGCTGGGATCAGCAAACACTGGCTGCCGAGAACGAAACACATCAAGCACCAAATGATAGCCATCACGCTCAACCACGGATACTTGGCTGTAAACGGGGCGAGTTAAATCAACCACCACTCGCAACTGAGTACGCTCACGCACTCCGCTGCGCACCCCTTGCACGTCTTGCGATACCAGATGCTGTTCAAGCTGATGGGCGGCAGTTCCTTTAAGATCAATGACAAAGCGTGGCGGATTATCAAGTAAAAAACTGCGGTAATCGGTCGGAGCACTGAGTCCAAAAACCAATTGACTCCCGTCAGGGAGTTCAAATAGCCGCCCGCCACTGAGCTGAACCTGTGCAGCGCACACGGTAGACATCCAAAACAGAAGTAATGCGGCTAGTAGTCTCATAGCACAAACCCACTGGAATATGCCGTTGATGGCGTCGATATGATGAATTAGTGAGTATCCATTATATCGCAACGACGGTAAAACGACAGGGTGCCGCAGCGGATTTGAGAACCCCAGGCTGGCCGACAGGCTGTCGGGCATGTCCAATGCCCCACCAAAACGGCACCCACAGCAACAGGTTGGGGTCAACCTAACCCACACAGCTATAGCCATTGGCATTGATTCACGGACACGCCCATCGCTCATCCGTTGCCGGTAGGTAGTGAGCCTAACGTCCTGTCTGAATGAAAAATGCGCCCCATACGACGGTCGTCACCGGGAGCTGATGGTTCAACATCTGCGTCAGCGTAGCGGTTGTTATCGGGCCTTCCTGCACGCGGCCATCACGGCTGTAAAACCACGCGGTGTTATTCATAAGGTTTTGCCCTGATCCCATTCATCGAGTTTAAATGTCTAACACAACGACACAGACTTTAAGTTTAAGCACCATCGACCGTTGGGTCTACCTCCCATCATCTGGTATGTTCCGCAATCATCTGCTCCAGTCGTTCCTGCACAAAGCGAAAACGGAAGGCGTTCAGGGGTGATCGCAGGGCGGCTAAGTCTTCAGCCAGTGGGGTGTGCTCAAAATGGCTTTCCAGTTCAGCAAACTGTTGTAAGGCATCAAACTGGGACTGCTCTAGCAAGGGTAACAGCGCCTGTACTTGAGCGGTGAACTCAACCCAGTCCACAGCCGTGGACTGAGCCGCTGGACGAGCCGCTGCCTCCGCCTCGGGGCGGTGTGTGGTCGGTGCATACTGCGCCAGTAGGGCTGTGAGTGCTTTGAAATCCAAAGGCTTGCTTAAATAATTATCCATGCCCGCATCCAGACAGCGTTGCCGATCTTCGGGAAAGGCATCAGCGGTTAAGGCGATAATCGGGATGGGGGAACGCTGTTGCTCACGCTCCCAAGCACGGATCTGTTGAGTCGCAGCGTAGCCATCGAGTACCGGCATTTGCACATCCATTAAAATCAAGTCGATGCGCTCTGCTTCGGCGATGAACCGCTCCACACCAAGCTGACCGTTGGCGGCCAGCACTGTTTGCATACCGTGTTGTTGCAAGATCTCACTGATCACCACCTGATTGTCGGGATGATCTTCGACAATCAATACCCGCCCGGTTGACCATGCCTCTGATGCGGCGATGGCCGTGCGCGGTTGAGTGCGGGTGTCGCTGCCCTCGGGCAGTCGCTCCAGCCGGACTCGGAACCAAAAACGTGACCCTTCACCCGGTGAGCTGTCCACACCCACCTCACCGTCCATGGCTGCGGCTAGACGGCGGACAATCGATAAGCCTAATCCGGTGCCGCCAAACTGGCGAGTCATGGAATCATCCACTTGGCTGAAGGCTTGAAACAGCCGATCCTGGTGTTCTGGCGCAATCCCAATGCCGGTGTCAGTGACGGCAAACTCTAGGATATCGTGAGTTTCTTGGGATTCGGCTACCCGGGCGTCAATACGCACTGCACCTTGGTGAGTGAATTTAAGCGCATTATTGACCAAGTTATTGAGCATTTGTCGCAGCCGATGCGGATCCCCTCGATAGCGCTGGGAGGTGTGCTCTAAACCCACGGAGTCCAACGTTACCCCCTGATCCTGAGCGACACTGCTGAACAACGATTGAATTTCATGCAGCATCTGTGCGGGTTCGACCACACCGTCTTCTAACGTTAATTTGCCCGCTTCGATTTTTGATAGATCAAGAATATCGTTGAGCAAGGTGAGCAGTGACTGGCCTGCATTTAAAATTGTGCGAGCGTAGTCTTGAGTTTGGGCGGGGCTGCGCGGGGCGGCGAGCAACAACTGCGCCATGCCAAGAATCGCGTTCATCGGGGTTCGCAGTTCATGGCTCATGGTGGCTAAAAATCGGCTTTTAGCCACGTTAGCGGCTTCGGCGGCGGTTTTGAGCCGTTCCGCCTCGCTGAGTGTGGCTTGCAAGCGCAGTTCGGCCTGTTTCTGCTCGGTGATGTCCATGACAATGCCCACCACTTTGGTGACTTGGCCCTGTTCAATCACTGGTTCAGTTTTAGTGCGAATCCATTTGTGCTGTTGCTGGTAGTCCATAAACGGAAATACCAGATCATAGCTTTGGCCGTGGTCAACACAGGCTTGGAAGGCATTGAAGATTTTTTCTCTATCCTCAGCCAGATAACAACGAATACTGTCGTTAATACAATCAAGATCCGGATCAGCCTTGACCCCATGCAGAGTAAACAGCCCTTGAGTCCAAAACATCTTGCGGCTAGCGACTTGATATTCCCAGCCGCCAATTTTAGCTAAGGTCTCGCCGTCCATCAGCAGACGTTCACTGCGTTGTAGCTCGGTTTGTGCTTGTTTGAGTGAATTTTCGAGTGTCTGGCGCTCGGTCATGTCGCGGGCGGCGGCGTAAATCAAATGGCCTTTGGGGCGCGAGAGCCACTCGATGTAGCGATAAGAGCCATCACGACAGCGAAAACGGTTGGTAAAGCCGACCACAGTGTCACCCTGTCCCAAGTTAGCCATCGCCTCTAAGGTAGCGGCTACGTCATCAGGATGGACTAATTCGATAAATGGGCGCTGCTGTAACTCAGCAGCCGAATAGCCCAAAGTATGCTCCCAAGCGGTATTGGTTTTCAGCAAATAGCCGTCCAGATTGGCAATACAGAGCAAGTCCAGGTTGACGGTGAAAAAATTTTCTATTTCATCGGCTTGACGTTTGCGCTCGGTGATGTCGATCACAAAACCATCCAGATAGCGCACCTGACTCTGAGGATCAACAATGGCGCGGCCTTTTTCGTAAACCCACAGAATATTGCCATTTTTGTGGCATAACTGATATTCCAATTCCCAGGCTTGGCCGTGGGCGGTGGCGTGGGTGATGGTGTCAGCGACCCGCTGCCTGTCCTCGGCAACAATGAGTTGATTGTAGGAAATCACCTGATTATTGAGTAATTCTTCAGGGCGATAACCGAGGTATTGCGCGACTTGACCGCTGAGAAACTGCATCGTCCAGTCGGCATCGTTATGGCAGCGATAGGTAATACCGGGAATATTATCGACCAGGGAGGCGTATTGTTCGCGGCTGTCGATGGCCTCGGCTAGAGCGGCTTCTGCAACCTGATGACTGTGTGCTAAGCGGCGCAATACCACCACAAAGCCCAGAATCAGCAATAGGGCTAAGGCGACCACCCGTTGAACGTGTAGACGCCAGCCGGCCAAATAGTCGTTGCGAGACAGCGCGACTTGAGCATAAAACGGGTAGTTCTCCAGCCGTTGAAAGCTGCCCAGCCTGGGTTCGCCGTCGGTGCTGGCAATGTAAGACATATAGTCTGAGCGCTCACCAGCCATCACACGCTGGCGCGAGAGGCTGTCTGGAGGCAAGGGTTGGTTAAAGTCAGCTTCATTGTAGCGGGGGGCGCGGGCAATCAGTGCCGTGGTATCACTGCGCCGGATCACAGCGACGCCACCCGGACCGGTGTCTAGGCTGGCCAGTAAGCGGTCGATACGTTCAGGGTCAATAACCGCACCCACCACCCCACGAAACTCTCCGTCGGCAGTACGCAGGGCGCGCAACTGAGCCAGCGAGCGTTGTCCGGTGGTACGCGCCGTAATAATCGACGAAATGCTGATGTCAACGTGAGGATCGGTTTTGAGGATTTGGAAATGCGGGCGATCGGCGATATCGACCATCGATAGATTAGGTTCTGAGGAATAGCGCAGTTTGCCTTCAGCATCAAAGATATTGATTGACCCAAGATCGGGGAAACTGCGCTTGAAGACCTCCAGTTTGACACCAATCAGTTCGGCTAATGCTAGCGTGCTGTCATTAACACGGTGATCTAAGCCGTGGGCTTGTTCAAGCAAGGTCATCATCTGTTCAACCGAGCGCAGTACCCCATCCGTGCGTTCGAAGTCGGCTTCTAATTGCAGGGCTAATACTCGGGCCATATTCTCAGTTGTGACGATGGCTTTTTCAGTGGCTTGGCGGTATTCCAGCATGACATTGGCAGTCAATAAGCCGAGCATGAGCAGCAGAATCAGCAACAACCCACAAATTCCTGGCGTGGCTTGCAGCCATGAGGTAATACCCTTGATGCGAGTTAGGTTAGACGCCTTCATGACAGGTGTTCGCTGTGTACTCGGTTACGTCCCCCATCTTTGGCGGCGTACAGCGCGGTATCGGCGCGTTGTAACGCCTCATCAAAACTGCGGTCAGTCGTATTGAGTTGGGTGGCTCCTAGGCTGGTAGTGACACTCAGTGTGCTGGCGTCCTCCGTGGTTACACGCATCGTCTCCACCACGCCGCGCAAGCGTTCGGCAAGCTCCAGCGTGCCCTGCGGTTCGGTTTGCGGCAGTAACACCCCAAATTCCTCTCCGCCCAAGCGACCCAAAACATCCGATTGACGTAATAAGCCTTGGATCGTCTCGACAAAGGCTTTAAGCACATTGTCCCCGGTCGCATGGCCGTATTGATCATTGACGGTTTTGAAATAATCAATATCAAGCATCAGCAAACCGCAAGGTTGTTGATAGCGCTTAACTCGCGAACGCTCAGCTTCTCCCAATTCAAAAAAGCGTCGCCGATTCAGTGCTCCAGTGAGTTCGTCAGTGGTCGCCAGCCGCACTAATTCACGCCGTAAGCGCTGCCGTTCTAACAGATTGCGCACCCGAGCTTGTACCACAGGCACCACCACCGGCTTAGCAACAAAATCATCCGCGCCCTGATCCAACCCGAACACTTGGGTCTCGGTACGATCATCGGCTGTCACCAGAATCACCGCAATTTCCCGTCCCCAGTCCGTTTGCCGCAAACGCCGCAAGGTCTCCAAGCCATTCATCCCCGGCATCATAACATCCAGCAAGATGAGATCTGGGCGGTTTTTCTCGGCCAACGCTAACGCCTCCGCCCCTGAAGTCGTCACCGATAACTCGTACTGGCTCATAAGTGCCTGCGACAAGGTGTGCAGATTGGCGGGTACGTCATCAACCAGTAAAATTTTAACTCGGGTGGACATGACATGGGATCTCTTGCTTTTATATACGATTGCTTAGCGGCGCTATGGCACCATGATTAAGGTGTGAGCGGATTACACTTAACACTGTGGTTATAGTTTAATCCGTCACTCGGAGCCCATCCACCGCATTGGGTAGGCGGGTAGTGATAATACGATCCCCGGTATTGAACTCCGCACTGCGAACCAGTAACCGCACTTCGCCGTCGGCGGCTTGCCACTCACCGACCCGCTCAACGTGTAGCGCCCGCATTCGGCCTTCCTCCAAGCGATAAACCCGATCCGTGCCGTACAGTGCCTCAAACGGCAGTGCGACCACCGAGTCGCGAACCGGTAATTCCAAACGCAGGCTGACAAAACGCCCCAAGGACAGTTCGGCGTGCGGATTAACAATCTCAAACAGCGCCTCGACCCCGGCCCCCCGAGCGCTGCCGGCTAAACCGCGCAAGGCCAAGTTCAGATTGCGCCCATCCACATCGGCCTGCGCCAATAGGGGAAGATCTTGCGCCAATGCGGCTTCGACGGTTGCCAGATGACGGGTCGGCAAGGTGGCACGAACCTCCAGGGCGCTGAGGTCAAATAATTCAACCAGGGTCTCACCCACCCGCACTCGATCACCAGGGGCGACAGCAATCCGCGTGATCCGTGCTGGAAACGCTGCGGTGTATTGACTGCGCTGTTGGTCTAACTCGGTGCTGGCCAACAACGCCTCACTGCGTTGCAGTCGCGCCTGCAATTGCGCCATACGCGCATCGAACTCGGTCAGATCGGCCTGACGATTGCTGACCGTCAAGCGCTGTTGTTGCAGTACCCGCTGGGCGTCTTCCAGTGCGGCTTGGGAGCCGAGATCACGCCCGAGTAAGTCCTGTGCGCGGGTCACACCACGTTCGGCCAGAGTCAGCAGCGCCTGCTCGTACTGTAATGCATTGTGGTCGCGTTGACGGCGGTGCTGTTCCAGATCAATCTGTGCCTGGATCTCAGCGCGTTCAGCTTGGTGCTGGGCATATTGTAAATCCAGTTCGCGCTGATCCAGACTCAGCAACGGTGTGCCTGTTTCGACCACCTGACCTTCGGAGACGGCGACGGTCAGCACATCCGCTTCAATCGCCGCCCGCAGTCGGATATGACGTGGGGATTCCACCCGACCATGCAGCAGCACACTGGGAGCCAAGGCTTGGAGTTCGATGGTTGCAGTCGTCACCCGCCACTCGCGTTCACTGACGCCGGTCGGCGGCCCGTCAGGGCGGGTGGTCAGTAAGGCCATGAAACCGCCGACACCGATAGCGAGTATGACGAGGGGGATAATTATCCGTAAACGGCGTTGCATCATTCGTCCTACGTCCTAAAGTGTGTGAGTCTGTTGCGCCAGCGCCCAATGGACATGCTCGCGCACTAATTCCGAGGGGTCAGCCTGACGGGTGTGGAGCGCGGCGCTGATAATCGGGTCAGCCGGGGCATTACCCAGCGCCACAGCGAGATTGCGCAGCCAGCGCTGATAACCGATCCGGCGAATTGCTGAGCCTTCAGTGCGGCGCAGAAATGTGGGTTCATCCCAGGCCCACAGCGCGGTCAATTGCGGATTGTCTAAGCCGTGGCGGGGCAAAAAATCCACCTCTGGGGTCGGGGTAGCGAATTTATTCCACGGGCATACTAACTGACAATCATCACAGCCATAAATGCGATTGCCGATGGCACGGCGGAATTCCACCGGAATTGATCCATGCAGTTCAATCGTATGATAGGCAATGCAGCGGCGGGCATCGACCTGATACGGAGCGACAATTGCAGCGGTCGGGCAGACCTCCAGACAGCGACGACAGCGGCCACAGTGGTTGGTGGCGGCCTGATCCACCGGCAAGGGTAAATCCACGTAGATTTCGCCGAGAAAAAACCACGAGCCGCTGCGCTGGTGGAGCAGATTACTGTGTTTGCCTATCCAGCCCAAACCGGCTTGTTCCGCCAGCGCTTTTTCCAGCACCGGGGCGCTGTCGCTGAACACCCGATAGCCCAAGGCACCAACGGTTTGTTCAATCCGCTGGGCTAAGCGCTGGAGACGTTTGCGCACCACCTTGTGGTAATCCCGACCCAGAGCATAACGCGACACATAGCCGCAGCGCGCATCGCCCAATACCTTCCAAGGGTTCGCCGCCGTCGGTGGCCAGTAATCCATGCGGGCGCTGATCACCCGCAAGGTACCCGGTACCAACTCGGCAGGCCGAGTGCGTTTCAGGCCATGACGCGCCATATAGCTCAGCTCGCCGTGAAATCCGGCCGCCAGCCAGTCGTGAAACCGAGGTTCGTGAGCACTGAGGTCAATATCGCTGATGCCGACATGTTGAAAGCCCAGATCCCGCCCCCAGTCCTTAATGGTGCAAGCTAATGCGACGACATCCATAGCACGCCACGACCCACTACAAATCCAGGCCAATGATCACCGGATCATGATCCGAGGAACGAAAAGGATCGGAGGCATAGAGGGTGGTGTGCTGTGTGGGCGATTGATAGGCCATACTGGCGCCCAATATCGGCGGCTCATCGGCGTTAATATTCCAGACCGTCACCCCGGTAACGTGCGCTGATAAGCGGGTACTGGCCAGGGCATGATCAAGATAACCCCACTGGCCGCCAAACGAAAACGAATACGCCTGATCACCGAGATGGGCGCGAATTAAATTTGTGTACCCCGCCTGCTCAATGGTACGAATCGGGTCTTCGCGGGCGTAGGCGTTGAGATCACCGATAATCAAGCGGTGTTCACCGCCCTGCCCTGTCGGATTGGTCGCCAGCCACTCCACCAAGGCTTGGGCGGCACGGGTGCGGGTGTGGTTCCAATAGCCTTGACCATCCCCCTGGTCACAATCGGCCAGACCGGGCGGATGACGTTGACATGCGGGTTCGTTGTCCAATTCGGCAGCGCGTTTGGATTTGAAATGATTCACCGCCACCGTCAAGCGCTGACCTGAGGACTGTTCTTGGAAAGTCACGGCTAGGGGGGGACGATTACGCACATCATCAAAACCGGCCTGACGATCCAGTACCGCATAATCCCCCACAGGCACAACACTGGCCGGTCGGTAAATCAGACCGACTTTAATCACATCCGGGCCGAGGGTACCGGTATTGATAAAACGATACTGGTCAGCGCCCAGACGCTGGTTCAGCCCGCTGACTAAATCAGCAATGGCGCTGTAATCGTTATTTTCCAGTTCAACTAAACCCACGATATCGGCATTCATGGCGGTGAGGGCGGCGATGATTTTATCGCGCTGGCGGGTGAACTCGCGCTGATTAGCCGCCCCGCGACACGGTAGATTGCCTTGGGGGCCACAGCGTGACCCACTGCCTAGGGTGGTGAAATAATTGAATACATTAAATCCAGCCACGCGGAGGCGGCCACCGATTTCGGCGGGGGCGGATAAGCGCGGATTAGGTGTGGCGTCAAATTTAGGCAAAGGCACGTTACTGGGTAATCGGGTTAGGGTCTGCACCGGGTGGATGCGGTACGTGTCGGGACTGCTGCGGTGCCCTCCCCAAGTATACGTCATGACCCCGACGATACCACGCACAGCGTGACCACCGCGCACACTCTGGCTGGCGGATAGTCCGTAGGGTGTTGGCCACACAATCGGCTCGGGATTCTGGGCGTTCAGGGTATCGTCAAGCACAATCCGGTTGTGTTGATTGGCGATGGTTAACGCCTGAGCGCGCGACCCCGGGGGAAATTTATGGGTCGGTTGCCACAGTCGCTCATGGGTGCTGAGGGTGAGTTCGCCGAAACGGCCCAGGCGAAACACATCGGTGACGTATAGGGTTTGCGGTACGCTGACTCGCATGCCTTCATAGCGTTCTAAATACGGGACGCCGTCCACAGCAGCGGGAAAGGGCAAGCGAATCGGAGTCGCGGCGACGGATTGATCGTCCGCGCAGACCGTGATCGCCCGAACAGCGGCTAACTGGGCTTGACCGTGAAACTCGGTGGCGGTACCAGTGACCCGAACCCGTTGCTGTAAGCGCACGGTTTCCGCATCATGGTTATAGATGAACAATCCATTGGAACGGCCCGTGTAGGCCGGATTGTTGTCCGTGGCGGTATCTTGGATGTAAAACCCGCGCAACCGAGGTGTTGGCCCTTGAAAATCACCGACGATTACCCCTTCGGTGGTGACAACTTGATCCTGCAAGGGGGTGACATCGCCCGCGCCTTGAATGCGGTGAATCGGGGTATAGTCACTGCCGCACTCGCTGGCCTGTAAACCCGTAGCCAGCAATAACCCGCTGAATAGCCCGATCAGCGGCCATAAGGGGAAATAGCGTTCAGTCACGCAGTCTCCAACTCAAGGTCTCGCCTGCCGCCAGCGGAATCAAGGTATCGCCGTTGCAGGGGAGGGTCTCAGGCACCTGCCAACGGTCACGCACCAAGGTGACGGTTGCGGTATTACGCGCCAGTCCGTAAAAATCCGCCCCATAATGGCTGGCAAAACCGGCCAATTGATCCAGTGCACCGGCGTGTTCAAACGCCTCAGCGTACAGTTCTAATGCGGCTGGAGCACTGAAACAACCGGCACAGCCACACGCCGATTCTTTATCCTGGCGGCGATGGGGGGCGCTGTCAGTGCCGAGGAAAAATTTAGGGTTGCCGCTGGTGGCGGCTTCCAGTAGGGCTTGGCGATGGGTTTCGCGTTTGAGCACGGGTAAACAATAATAATGTGGGCGTAGACCGCCCCTGAATAAAGCATTACGGTTATATAATAGATGCTGTGGGGTGATGGTGGCGGCAATCAGCCCCGATGAATCTCGGACAAACTCAACGCCTTCACGGGTGGTAATATGTTCCAAGACGACTTTAAGCGCAGGAAAACGGCGCACCAGTGGGGCTAGAATGCGGTCGATGAACACGGCTTCGCGGTCAAATAAGTCCACGTCAGCATCGGTCACTTCGCCATGCACACACAGGACTAGACCCTGTTCTTGCAGGGTATCCAATACGGGGTCAAGCCGCTCAATCGCCGTGACGCCTGCTTCAGAATGGGTTGTCGCACCAGCCGGATACAGTTTGGCTGCTAAAATACACTCATTGAGCGCGGCACGCGTGATGTCCAGCGGGTCGGTGTGATCGGTAAGATACAGCGTCATGAGCGGATTAAATGACTGTCCAGAGGGTACAGCGGCTAGAATGCGCTGCCGATAAGCCAGAGCCTGTTCACAGGTTGTGACAGGAGGTTGCAAATTAGGCATGATGAGCGCACGGGCGAATTGCCGAGCGCTGTAGGGCACTACGGTATTCAGCAGCGCGCCGTCGCGTACATGCACATGCCAGTCGTCGGGTTGAGGCAAGATAAGTTCTGTAGCCATGATCACATTATAATGCAGCGATAGTCGATTACCTGACTATACGCGATTTAAACCACACGTTGTGAGTGATATTGGGGTTTTATGTGCTAAGTTTGGTAGTTACTGCATATATCTATAAACTAGTGTCATGATCATCGGTGCTGTGCGCGGCTAAAATCAGCACTGGCGTTGTGATCCATGCCCATGGAGACTATTGATGGAAAGCGATCAGGCTTTTAAGTACATCCTTGATCTTGCGGAATTATTGGTAAAAGAACAAGGGTCAGATATGTTTGTTACGGCGGGTTCTGCACCGGCGATTAAAGTGCGGGGGGCCATGCGTCGGGTGGGTAATACCGCTTTGACTGCTGAGCAGGCGGATTATTTAGTGCGTTCGGTGATGAATGACCGGACGTCGCGTGAGTTCGATGAAGTCTATGAAGCAAACTTTGCGCTGCATTTTGAAAATGTCGCTCGTTTTCGGGTCAGCGCCTTTAAGCAACGCGGTACCAGTGGCATGGTATTGCGCCATATTCGTTCTGATATTCCCGACTTCGGTAGCCTGCATTTGCCTGAGATTCTCACCGATTTGTCGATGACCAAACGCGGGCTGATTGTGTTTGTCGGCGGAACCGGTAGTGGTAAATCCACATCGTTAGCGGCTATGATTGATTATCGCAATTCCAACAGCTACGGGCATATCATTACGATCGAGGATCCGATTGAATTCTTTCATCAGCATAAAAAATGCATTGTTAATCAGCGTGAAGTAGGCAGTGACACGGATTCTTATAAAATCGCCCTCAAAAACACCTTGCGCCAAGCGCCTGATGTTATTCTCATTGGTGAGGTGCGTGACCGTGAGGGTATGGAGGCCGCCATTGCCTTTGCCGAAACCGGGCATTTAGTGTTGACCACCTTGCACGCGAATAATGCTGACCAAGCCTTTGACCGCATCATCAACTTCTTCCCTGACGAAAAACGTCAACAGTTGCTGATGGACTTATCGTTCAATATGAAAGCGTTTGTCTCGCAGCGGTTAATTCCCCGCTGTGATAAGCAAGCCTTGGTTCCAGCCGTCGAGGTGTTGGTCAATACGCCCTTGGTGGCTGAATTGATTTTCCAAGGACGGATTCGCGAAATTAAAGAAACCATGTCACGGGCTAATGAACAAGGACTGATTACCTTCGATCAATCCCTATTTAAGCTGTATGATGAGGGACTGGTTGATTATGAGACGGCGTTACGTTTTGCTGATTCGCTCAATAATCTACGGCTGATGATTCGGCTCAAGAGCAAGCGCACCCCGCCTGCCTCGGGGGATGCGCTGGGCAATGTCAGCATCCAAAAAACCCGTGAAGAAGGCCAAACTGGACACCTATAAGGGGTTTACGCCTTGAGTGCCGTGACAGACCATAATTCACAACCCGTCACACGGTATCGGCACGGGTACTATAGTTTAATAATTTGGAGGAGTTACCGTGGCAGGCAAAATTTTAATCGTCGACGACGAGCCTAATATATTACTTTCACTAAAATTTCTGTTGCAACAGGCCGGCTTTGAAGTCTATACCGCCAAGGATGGTCAGGCCGCACTGGACGCCTTGCAGTCACAAGTTGTTGATCTTATGCTACTTGATGTCATGTTGCCCAATAAATCGGGCTATGAAGTGTGCCAAGCGGTGCGCGCGAATCCGGCTTGGAGTCAAGTTAAAATCATCATGTTAACAGCACGGGGACGTGAAATCGACCGCGAAAAAGGCGAGGCTCTGGGTGCCGATGATTACATCACTAAACCGTTTGCAACCCGCGATGTTGTGGCTCGAGTGCAGTCCATGTTAGTGCTGAATTAACCAAGCGAATCAATGATGAATGAGCGCAAATGGTTTTGGCTGTTGTTGCCCGTACCGTTACTTATTGTCATTGCATTCACCGCGCTGGCAGCTTGGCATTTACCCACCTTGGTTGACGATGCCAACGTGCAGGAACGGCTCCTAGGTTACAGCATACTGACCGGCTTTGCCTTGGTCGTGCTGTGGGTGGCGATCTGGTTCATCTTGGATCAATGGTTGATGCAACCTTTGCGCTCACTGGAACGCGGTATCGGTATCCTAACCTACGGTAATCCAGCACACGAGCTAGAGCTACCCGATGTACATTTGCTAGGGCGTTTGCCCGATGCGGTAGGCAACCTCGGCGAAGCCCTAATGCGCGCTCGGCGTGAAAGTGCTGAAGCCATTGCGACCGGTGCGCAAATCAGCGACGAGCAACGGGCGCAATTAGAGGCGGTACTCAGCGGTTTGTCCGAGGGCGTTCTGGTCTGTGATACCAAGGCGAGGGTTTTGCTGTATAACCCGGCTGCTTTAGAGTTATTAGGGGAACAGGCGCAATTAGGTCTGGGGCGCTCACTGTATAATTTCTGGCATCGCTCGCCGATTGAAAACACCTTTGACCTGCTCAAGCATCGCCAAGAATCAGGGCAATCCTCAGAAAGTTCAGAATTTGTGTGCGCCAATGTGGACGGCGAACGCATGTACCATTGTCGTATGAGTTTACTGCCGGCCAGTCGGGCGGTGAGTTCTGCATTTCTCATTACGTTTAATAATTTTAGCGGCTTATTAGGGCAAGAGCCGCCTGCCGTCAATACCACACTGGAAGACTTACGCCAGCCACTGGCCAGCTTACGGGCGGCTGCGGAGACTTTGCAAGCGGGAGCGGTGAACGATAGGCAACAGTGCGCAACCTTTGTGCATATTTTAGTCAGCGAAAGTGATGTCCTCAGTCAGCGGTTAGAAAGCCTGTCCCAAGAACTGCGTTCACTGTTCCGTATCCAGTGGCCGTTGCATGATGTGCTGTCTGTGGATTTGATCAGCAGCGTCAGTCAACGTCTGCTTGCACGGGGAGGGCCGAAACTCAAAGCAGTGGGTGATCCGCTGTGGCTGTATGCGGATGGTCATTCCTTATTATTACTGATCGAGCATATACTGTTGCGTTTGCAAAGCCATGCTAAACGGTTTAAAGCGGAAACCTTGCTGGGTAATCGGAGGGTTTATCTGGACTTTATTTGGAAAGGTGAGCCGTTGCCCGCTGGTGAAATTGAGCAGTGGCTTGATGAAGGATTGCCCGAACTGGTTGGAGCGGCGACCGTGCGCGAGGTATTGAGCCGCCATAACAGTGTGCTGTGGAGTCAAGCCCATACCCAAGAGGGTCGTGCGTTATTGCGTTTGCCGCTGCCTGCCTCCGATCGACAATGGCGTCCTGCCCGCTCGCCCTTACCGGCGCGTCCCGAATTTTATGATTTCTCCCTGAGTCGGGATTTTGATGACTTGGGTAGCCTAGTCGAGCAACCTTTGGGACAGCTCACCTATGTCGTGTTTGATACGGAAACCACCGGTTTAGAACCGTCTCGCGGTGACGAAATGGTACAAATCGCCGGGGTGCGAGTGGTCAACCGGCGCATTTTAACCGGCGAACGCTTTGATCGGTTGATTAACCCGGGTCGAATGATCCCACGAGCGTCCACCCGCTTTCACGGCATTACTGAGGATATGGTGCAAGATCAACCGCCTGCGCCCGAAGTACTGAAAGAATTCATGAATTTTGTTGGCGGAGACGATGTGGTGCTTGTCGCCCATAATGCCGCCTTCGATATGAAGTTCTTGACCCTCAAAGAAGAAGCGGCTGGGGTGCGCATCACGAATCCGGTGCTGGATACTCTGCTGTTGTCCGCGTATTTGCACGATCATGCCAATGATCATAACTTAGACGCGATAGCCGAACGTTTAGGGATTACCCTAACCAGTCGGCATAATGCCCTTGGCGATACGTTGGGTACGGCTGAGGTGTGGGTAAAACTCATAGATTTACTAGAGGCACAAGGCATTATGACGTTAGCTGATGCCTTGGCTGCGAGTGATAAAATGGTACAAATTCGCCGAGCGCAGGCTCGCTTCTAAAATGCCGCTCCGTTACCGAGACGCCCTGTTGGTTACGCTGGTCATCGGCGTGCTGGCGTTCAATTACCCACTGTTGGCGGTGTTTGATCGGCCCTTGGCTGTGCTAGGTACTCCCTTGCTGGTCGTGTATCTGTACGGATTTTGGCTGGTGGTGATTATTGCTGTGGCTCTTATAATGCGCGCCTGTGCGCGCTCAAAGCGCAGCGATGATTAGCTGGGAAGGCTGAGGTGCTCACTCACCAATTCATTATTACCATTGCGCTGTCTTACTTGGCGCTATTGTTTATGGTGGCCTATTTCAGCGATCGTCTTGCCGATCGTGGCCATTCGCTGATTGCCAACCCTCTGGTCTATACCCTATCTATTGCCGTTTACTGCACCGCTTGGACATTCTATGGCAGTGTAGGACGGGCGGCTGAAACCGGGACAGGGTTTTTGCCGATTTACCTCGGGCCCACATTGGTGATGATCTTGGGTTGGGTGTTGTTGCGGCGGATTGTGCGCATTTCCAAAACTCAGCGCATCACCTCGATTGCTGATTTTATCGCATCCCGCTATGGCAAAAGCCACCTACTGGGTGGGGTCGTTTCAATCATTGCGGTCATCGGCATCTTGCCGTATATCTCGATTCAGCTTGAAGCCATTGCCAGCAGTTTTACTGTTCTCAGCAACTATCCTGATTTAGTGGCGCTCGACCAAGCTGAAGCTCAGCCCTTGTGGCTGGACACCAGTTTTCACGCTGCGCTATTGCTGATTGTGTTCAGTATTTTGTTTGGCACTCGGCATATCGACACCACTGAGCGCCATGAAGGCATGGTAGCGGCCATTGCCTTTGAGTCCATCATCAAACTGTTGGCCTTTTTAGCCGTCGGGTTTTTTGTCACGTTTATGTTGTTTTCCGGGCCGACGGATATTTTTAGCCAAGCGGCTGCTGATCCACACTTGCAACGGCTGTTCAGTATGGAAGCTATTCCCGGTGGCTTTGGGGGGTGGTTCACCTTGGTGTTTTTGTCCAGTATGGCCTTTATGTTTTTGCCAAGGCAGTTTCAGGTCATCGTGGTTGAGAATGTCAACGAATCGCATTTGCGTACCGCAAGCTGGCTGTTTCCCCTGTACCTGTTGGTGATTAATTTATTTGTGCTGCCTATCGCCTTAGCCGGCATGCTGGTGTTTTCTGGCAATCCTCCGCAAACCGATATGTTGGTCTTGTTTCTGCCTATGCTGGAGCACCAACAGTGGTTAGCCTTGATTGTATTTATCGGCGGGTTGTCGGCAGCAACGGGTATGGTGATTGTGGAAACCGTGGCCTTATCCACCATGGTATGTAACGATTTAATCATGCCCTTGCTGTTGCGGTGGAAACGGTTGCGCCTGCAGCAGCGCGGTGATTTAAGCCGTTGGTTAATCACTATTCGCCGCATCACCATCGTCGTGCTGATTTTGCTGGGCGACTTGTTTTTCCGCACCGCCGGTGGGTTTTTCCCACTGGTGACTATTGGTTTGCTGTCGTTTGCCGCGGTCGCTCAGTTTGCTCCGGCGATTTTATTCGGCCTGTTTTGGCGGCGCGCCACCCGCATTGGTGCTCTGATCGGTCTGATCAGTGGGTTTTTAGTGTGGATTTATACTTTGTTATTGCCACTCTCAGGATGGTTGTCAACGGGGTTTATCGACCAAGGCCCTTGGGGTATGACCCTACTGCGCCCCAGTGCTTTATTCGGTCTGGAAGGGCTGGATCTGTTCACCCACGGTGTTTTTTGGAGCATGCTGGCTAATGTGGGCGGCCTAGTCTTAGGTTCCATGCTCAGCACCCAAGGTTCCGTTGAGCGGATTCAAGCCAGTCGTTTTGTCGATGTGTTCAGCCCAAATCGCACCCCAACAGGCCCACTGGTTTGGCGGGGCAGTGCGGACATTATGGAACTGCGGCGGATGGTGGCGCGTTTTTTGGGAGAGCGCCGCGCGAATCAGGCGTTTGCCCAATACGCAGATCATCATGGCCTATCCTTGGGGGCAGGCACCCGTGCCGATCCTCATCTGGTGCATCATGCCGAAGAGCTGTTGGCTGGGGCGGTGGGCGCCGCATCGGCTCGGGTGATGATCAGTTCCATTTTCAAGGGAGAAGCCTTAAGCGTCACAGAAGTCATGACCATTCTGGACGAAAGCTCGCAAGCCATTCGCCACAGTCGCCAACTGGAACGCCAATCTCGAGAACTGGCGACAGCCTATAGTGAATTACGCGCGGCCAATCAACGTCTCCAAGAACTGGATCGTCTCAAAGACGAATTCGTGGCCAATGCCAGTCATGAGCTGCGCACTCCGCTCACATCCATCCGCGCATTTTCCGAGATTTTGCTCAATAACCCCGACATTTCCACAGATGAGAAACAGGAGTTTCTAGGTATCATTGTCAAGGAAAGTGAACGGCTGACGCGGTTGATTAATCAAATGTTGGATGTGGCTAAAATGGATGCCGGTCATATTGCCTGGGATAATCAGACCGTCGATTTGGACAGTGTGTTGGATGATGCCGTCAACGCTACCCGTCAATTATGCAAGGATCGAGGTGTTGAGTTACGGGTTGAGCGTGCCCCCCAGCCGCTAATGCTGCAAGGCGATACTGACCGGTTGACCCAGGTATTCATTAATTTGCTGTCTAATGCGGTTAAATTCTGCCGTGATGAACAAGGCCGAGTCGCTATGCGCTTGCTGCAGCGTGAGGATCAAGCCCGGATTGAAATCGAAGATAATGGACCGGGGATTCCTGCCGAACATCTGGAAAGAATTTTTGAACGCTTTCATCAAATCAGTGATCAGCAAGCGGGTAAACCGAAAGGAACAGGGCTGGGTTTAGCGATCAGCAAACGGATTGTCGAGCACCATCACGGACACATTTGGGCGGAATCCCAATGGGGGCAAGGCGCATGCTTTATCGTTGAATTACCGTTGCACAACTAACCGAGCTGCCCGCTTTGGAAGCGTTGTCCCAAGGTGGTTTGCAAGGATCGAATAATCGCAAAGGCATTTTTGAGGTGGTTACGCTCAAACTGCGAAAGTATTTTGGGTGACACAAAATGATTGGCCGTGTGTTGGTGACGAATTTGCTCGGCCTGATGCCGCAGTCGGATGCCGCCAATAAACTCCAAAGCATCCAGCAGATCCGAGCCACCGCTGTGACTTAATAGCCCAGCAGCGATTGCGGCTTCTAGGCGCTCGCGAGTATTGACGGGGGGTAGCCCCGCTGACAGGGCATGAATACGAGCGATATCGATAATCGGTACGACACCATTGTGTTTCAGATCCAGGGTATTGGCGTGCTCACCGCTGCGGATTAATACAAAATTACGGAAAAAGCCCAGCGGCGGCTGATGAGTTAAGGCGTTCATGGTCATATACGACAAGAAAATGCGGTTTTTAACCGACTTTTTCATCACATATTCATTAAGTTGGCGGAATAAATTCTGATCACCGGCCACCGGGCGCAGGTCGAAGAAAATGCTCGATAACATTAAGGCTTTGGGTTCTGGCGCTTCGATCCACTGGTCAAAATAACGCAGCCACTGATTCAGCGGTTGACACCACTGCGGGTTTTGCGCCATCACCTCACCAGCACAATACTCATAGCCGCAAGCGTTTAAACCGGCGCACACATACTGAGCCAGTTGGGCAAAATAGTCCCCATGGTGCTCTGGATCATAGGCATCACTGAGCAGTAGGCCATTATCTTGATCGGACAAAGCGGTTTGTTCGGCGCGCGCCAGCGAACCCGCTACCATCCAGACATAGGGAATCGGCGGCGGCCCCAGGTGGTGTTCCGCCAAGGCCAATAGCCGTTGGGTAATGGCCTCGCCGATGGCACTGATCACCAATCCGGCATGGTGTGCGGAGGCGTCGGCATCGACCAAACTGACCAAGACATGAGGCAACTGTTGGTTCAGCTCGGCCAGATCACGGCGGCGGTGTTGTTTATGGATATTGGCCACCAAGTAAATCGCCGAAGCGGCACGGCGTTCGAGTAAATCCGTGGTCGTTACCATACCGCGCACTTGGCCGGCATCAACAATCGGTAAGTGATGGACATTACCCCGTGCCATAGCCAGCAAGGCAGCAAAACCATCCGCTTGGCTGCTGATGCTGTCCGGCGCAGGCGTCATGATCTCACGCAGCGGACTTTGTGTAGACAGGTTGCAGGCGACAACCCGGGTGCATAGATCCCGATCGGTGACAATGCCCAGCAGCTTACCCTCTTCGACCACCAGCATAGACGACACATCGTGTTGCGCCATAACAGTTGCTGCCTGCTGAATGGGCGCATCAGGCGGCAAGCTGATCGGTTCACGACCGATTAATTGGCTTAACGGCAGATTCAGTAAATTAATCATAAGCAGAGCCCATACCCAGAAGCTTAACAAAAAAGCCCCGCATTGAGCGGGGCTTAAAGGGGGGCAATTACCCCAAAGTATCGCTGTATTACTCGATGACCGCTATAGCCATTGAGGCTGATCACCGAACCCAAGCAGTAGGTCGAGCAAAAGCATAGCGTTGCCCGACATCATACTAGCCTGCTCGCGGTACGCGAACACTTTCCACCAGCTCTTGGATATGAGCCGGCGGCGGGGCGGTGACTTTCGCCACCAGAATAGCGCTGGCAAAGTTCAAGATAGCCCCAATGGTGCCAAAGCTCGAAGGATTAATACCCAAAATCCAGCCGTCTGGAGTATCCGGCAACACATTGGTGCCGGGCAAGAAGAACCAGCCCTTGAACAAGAAGATGTAGACCAAGGTGCTGAGCAAGCCCACCAGCATACCCACAATCGCGCCTTGCTTGTTCATGTTCTTGAAGAAAATCCCCATCATCAAGGTTGGGAACAAGCTGGCTGCGGCCAGACCAAAGGCCAATGCGACCACCTCAGCCGCAAAGCCGGGTGGATTAAGCCCTAGATATCCCGCCAGTAAAATGGCTGCGGCCATACTGATTCGAGCCGCCCATAATTCGGTTTTTTCCGAAATTTTGGGCGCGATCACGCCTTTTAATAGGTCATGAGAAATGGCCGATGAAATCGCCAACAACAGTCCCGCTGCCGTTGACAAGGCCGCCGCAATCCCCCCTGCCGCCACCAAGGCAATCACCCAATTCGGTAAGCCGGCAATTTCTGGGTTAGCCAGCACCATAATGTCGCGGTCAACACGGATCACTTCATTACCCTGCCAGCCGTATTGCTCTTCAGCCATAGCGGCAAACTCGGGGTTGCGATCATTATAGTATTGAATGCGCCCGTCTTCGTTTTTGTCTTCAAACTGCAGCAGACCGGTACGCTCCCAGCGCTCCATCCAGTCTGGGCGCTCCTCAAGCAATACATTGCCTTCCGGAGAGCCAACTTCACCCGGTTGCACGGTATTGAGGAAATTCCACATGGCCATAGCACCAACCGCAGGAGCCGTGGTGTACAGAATGGCGATGAACACTAAGGCCCAGCCTGCGGATTTACGCGCATCACGAATCCGCGGTACCGTGAAGAAGCGGACAATCACATGAGGCAGACCCGCCGTACCGATCATCAGCGCGACGGTCAGCAAGAACATATTCAGCAAGCTCATACCGCCGAGAGCGGTATAGGCATTAAAGCCCAGATCGATCAAGGTTTGATCTAGGGCATCCAGCAGGTAGCGATCATCAGCCAGTGTGGAGCCTAAACCGATCTGCGGCAGAGCCACGCCGGTGAGCTGCAAAGAGATGAATATCGCCGGAACGGTATAGGCGAAAATCATCACGCAGTATTGGGCAATCTGGGTGTAGGTAATGCCTTTCATCCCGCCGAGCACGGCATAGAAAAACACAATCACCATGCCGCTGATCAAGCCGATTGTAAGATCGACATTCAAGATATTGGAAAACGCGATACCGACCCCACGCATTTGTCCAATCACGTAGGTGATGGAAATAACCAATAAGCTGATGACGGCAATGATCCGAGCGGTTTGCGAGTAAAACCGGTCACCGATGAACTGCGGTACGGTGAATTTACCGAATTTACGCAGATAGGGCGCCAGCAACAGAGCCATGAGCACGTAGCCGCCAGTCCAACCCATCAGATAGGCGGCACCAGAGTAACCAAGGAAGGCAATCAGACCCGCCATGGAGATAAAACTGGCGGCGGACATCCAGTCCGCAGCGGTCGCCATACCATTGGCGATGGGGTTGATCCCTTTACCCGCGACGTAGAAATCGCTGGTGCCCCCAGCCCGCGCCCAAATAGCAATACCGATGTAGAGCGCGAAGGTTGCGCCGACGACCAACAGACTAAGCGTTTGTAGATCCATAGTTCAGTGCTCCTTATTGCTCATCAACGTCATATTGGCGGTCTAAGCGATTCATGCGCCAAGCATAAAAGAAGATTATAATCAGGAAAGTGTAGATGGCACCCTGTTGGGCAATCCAAAAACCCAAGGGATATCCCCCAATGCTGAAATGATTCAGCGGTATCGCCAGCAGTATACCCAAAACCAGTGATACCAAGGCCCAAACGATCAAACAGCCTGCGATGATCCGCAGATTAGTCTTCCAGTACAAAGAACGTTGTTCTTCCTGAGACATGGTTAGTTTCTCCTCATAACGCAGGTTTCAATTGAAGATTATGAACTTAGATTCCTAGCGCTAACGTGCTAGTTGAACGGTTGCAATAATACACACCATGCAAGCGCAGCCTATAGTGCACAGCTTTGTGTGGCTGCTCATGTCGAGCTTATCTTTACCTCCCCCCTTTATAACCCAGTTATGTTACAAAAGGTAGCATAGTGTGTACCAATGCGGTCAACTAAAATATTACAACACAGGGCGGTGTCTACTGATACTGTGTCACGTTCATTCTCTAGGGTCGGAGCACAATTAATAATGAAACCGGATGCTTGTGAAGCGATCATGCTTAGGCCACGCACGGCGATTTTTGGTAAACGAGTCAGTGAGATCATGAACTCGGCTCCACCTTCAATTACCGCTGAGCAAAGCTGCGCATCGGTGGTGCGCCTACTGGCTCAGTCTGCTAGCACCAGTGTGGTGGTGATTGATCAGCAGCGCTTACCCGTCGGTATTGTGACCGAGCACGATATCGTGCAGCGTGTGGCGTTTCAGGTTAACCCCGATACGGCCCTTGATGCCATCATGACCCGCCCAGTCCACACTATCGAATCCTGGGATTTTCTGTACCGTGCTATTGGGCGCATGTTACAGCTTAATCTGCATCATCTGCCGGTGGTTGATCCTGAGGGGCGTGTGGTGGGTATGCTGGATTTCAAAGACGCCATTGCCGCTGCTGCTGAACGTACCGTGCACCATATTCGCCAACTGACTTGGGAAAATGGCTTGGAATCCATCGGGCAGGTGCGCGGCACCTTAGCGACTCTAGCCGAGGAGCTGTTGGACGAAGAACTCGATGCCGTGGCCATACAGCGGCTGATTACCCATGTCAATAATGACATTTACGTCCGCTTAGCGCGGTGGCGCTTAGAGAAAATAAAGGCTGCCGGTGCCGGTGACCCTCCAGTGGCATTTTGCCTGTTGGTTATGGGGTCAGCCGGTCGCGGGGAGAGTTTTTTATATCCTGACCAAGATCACGGTTTGATTCTGGAGGATTACCCTGACGATCAGCATGATCGCATCGACGGCTGGTTTCGGGAATTTGCCGAGGGCTGGGTGGCCGATCTGGAAACGGTCGGGTTTCCGCGAGATATCGGCTATGTGATGGCACTCAATCCGATGTGGCGTAAGCCACTCAGCCAATGGCAGGAACAAACCCGCCTGTGGGCAAAACGCAGCAGTGCCATGACCATCCGTTTAAGCGATATTTTCTTTGATTTTCAGCCGATCTTTGGCCAGTTTGAGTTTGCGCGACAGTTGCGCCAGCATATTAATACTCTGACCCAGTACAACATCAGTCTGTTACGAGCGATGGCGCATGAACACCAAGAGCAGGGGGTGGCGCTGGGGTGGTTTGACCGCTTTATTACTATGGGACGCGACAGTGAGTTTCACGGCCATATTAATATCAAACACACGGGCACCTTGCCACTGGTGTCCGCCTTGCGATTACTGGCCTTAAAACACGGCATCACGGCGACGGGTACTTTGGAGCGTTTAGAAGCGCTGAAGACCCAACAGGTGATTGATGAGGCTGACTTCCAAGCACTCAATAAGAGCACATCGTTTATCGCCGATTTAATTCTGCGTCATCAGTTGGCTCGATTCCGGCGTGATGAAAAGCCCAATTATTACATCCATCCTCACGATTTAAACCGCGACCGCACCGCTCGGCTGAAACGCGCCTTAAAAGCGATTCGGCGCTTACGGGATCAAGTCAGTGCGGAAATTGGTGGGCCGGTTGCTTAGACGCCATTTCACGCAATACTCATAATCGAAGCCGTGAAGGCGGCAAATAACAGCACTGCAAACAGGGTGCGCGGAGAGCTTAACCCTTGGGTGACCCGCAGCGACTGATACAGCCCACCGAGAAACCAAGCAACCCCAACGATTGCTAGAATCAGGTACAGCAGCGGTAATGCGGGCGGTACCACGGAGTCTACGGTAGTCACTGCGGTGTTAAAAGCCAGTGCCGGCAGGGCGGGCAGCGTCAGAGGTAACAAATAACCGCTGGTGCGGTATAAAGACCCCATATAGCCCGGACCACCGACGGCTTTGGCCATTAACCACGCGATCAGCGTGACACCAAGATGCACTAGGATAGCGATTAAAATACCGATAAGTACATTCCCCACCACCAGCACCCACAGCGGGATACTGGCGATGGGGATACCTTGCAATTCGCCACCGAGACTGTATTGCAACAGCCCGACCCAAGAGCCGTACACCCCACCGAATAACAGCAAAAACGCGCTGATCCACATAGGGGCACGGCGCTGTTCACAGGCATGGTAAAACGCTTGCGGGCGGAGCAATAACAGGTCAAGCAGTGGCATGGTACACCCTAGTCTAAGAGTTCAACTTACTGGAAGGCCGGATCGGGCATGGCCGACCAGATCATCAGCACCAAGGCGATGGCAGCGGTTACAATCGCGAAGGTGTTGCTGCTGTAGCGGCGTGGATCATAATTCTGCCAGCCGTGAATCCGGTCGATTTCCCGCAGAATTTTCTCGTTCTTTTCGCCACCGGTCAACAGACTGACCACCACCACGGTAAACCACGCCGCCGACATGGTGAAAATACCCGTGACTAGATGAC